>CAKZPJ010000681.1 GCA_937138955.1 uncultured Flammeovirgaceae bacterium
CTTTCTTAAACCTATGAAAAAGATCCTCGTTCCTACCGATTTTTCCCCCTTAGCCAACCACGCACTACGGACCGCCTTACAGCTAGCCCAGCGGCAAAAAGCCACAATCCGGTTGGTACATGTATTGCATTTTCCTCTATCGGATGAGGAAACAGCTCCAGGTGTGGTGGAGGTACTACCAGTGGGATATTTGCGGCAGATAAAGCAGGAGGCTAAAGAGCGACTACAAGATCTAATTGCGAAGGAAGGGATCATGGATGTACCGATTACCCCCGAAGTTCGGGTCGGTAACCCCTACCAAAGCATGGTGCGGGCCCTGAAGAAGGAACAGGCCGACTTGGTGGTGATGGGTTCTAAAGGGGTTACCGGAACCCGGGAAATCTTGGTGGGCTCTAATGCCGAACGGATGATCCGCTTTTCACCTAGCCCGGTACTAATTGTTAAGGGCAAGACCGATCTGTCAAAAATAAAAAATATTGTTTACGCCACTGCTCTCCATAATAAAGAACAGCCGGTTCTTCAGGAGCTTAGTAAGCTACAGCATGCCTTTGATGCCCAGTTGCATGTAGTGCGGATCAATACTATTAATAATTTTATGGAAGACCCCACTGTCCGGGAGCAATTAAAAGAGTTGGCTAAAAGCAGCCGTTTAGAGAACTACACCCTAAACACATTTAGCGATATTCGGGAAGAGGAAGGTATTATCCATTTTGCGGATGAGGTGAAAGCAGAATTAATTGCTATATCCACCCACGCCCGACGGGGTTTATTACACTTGCTAGGGGGAAGCGTTGCTGAAGATGTAGCCAATCACACCAAGTACCCGGTTTGGACCATGAGCCTTCAGCCTTCTTCGGAGTCTTTTGTTATCTTTTAGCCCCCAACAGGTACCCGTAGGGCTGGGTTGCTTCGGCCTCATCTAGTAGCATCTTCAGTGCCCCAATCATCGGAATAAATAGCACCATGCCCGATACGCCCCAGATGGTTGCCCCGGTAAAGACCGTCAGAACAACGACCAACGGATTCAGCTTGATTCTGCTCCCTACGATATACGGAGTAACAATATTGTTCTCAAAAAGCTGAATACCCCACAGCAGGGCAAAGGTCAATGCCGGATACCATAATGAGTCAGTGGTCAAAAAGACGTAAAGAATAGAAACTGAGGAAGAAATGAATACCCCTACGTAGGGAATCAGGTTAAATAGTGCCACAAACAGGGCAAAAGCCAATGCATATTTTACTCCCAAAGTCAGGAATGTCAAAAACGCCATCACTCCGACCAGCAAGGTAACGATGAGTAACCCTCGGAGGTAGCCCTGCACTACTGTACCGGCTTTGGCAAGCAATTCTAGTGCCTGATCAGGCTGGCGGTGCCGATAGAGTTGGCGGATAAATTCAGTGAAGCTTTGTCGATAGTAGAGCAACAGAAAAACATATACTGGCATGACCCCGAGCATGGTAGCCGTTTTAGCTGTGTAGGTCAGCGTATTACCCAGGGTATTAAAACCCTGCTCGAGATAGCTGCTTAGTGATTTCAATAATTCTGCCCGCTGCTGTTCGTAGGGTATGCCCAGATACATTTCCACGGCCGCACGTATTTCGTGATACCATTGCTCTAAGCGACGAGTGATAGACGGAAGCTCGGATACCAGAGAGACAATTTGCGAGGAGATAATGTAAAAAATGAACCCCATAATTACGGTGGCTACCACCATTACTAGGGTAATGGCCCAACCCCCGGAAAACCGGTGCTGCTCTAACCACTGTACGGGCGGAGCTAATAATAACGCTAGAAATACTGACCAAAAGAACGGGATCAGAATAAATTTGGCTACCACCATGATATATCCGGCTAAGATAATACCCAATAGGATGATCGTCCAGCGAGCGTAAAATGGGAGTTTAACCATAATCTTAAAGCTTACGGGGTACTTACTCGCGTAGCGTTAGAAGAGGAAGGTGACTGTGATAAACCATCTGTTGAGTAATACTTCTTTGGAACAGGCGGTCAAAGAAGGAATGCTGGTGAGGAATGAGTATCAGTAGATCGGTTTGCTGCTCGGCCACATACTTCTGCAATCCCACCTCAATATCTTTATCCCAGAGATAGTGCAGCGTGTAAGGAATATCCTCTAAATGATAGAGTTCATTTACGTTCTCTGAAGGTTTTTTATCGGCACTTACGTGGATGATATCCAGATGGGCCTTCCACGAGTTTACTAAGCTCTTTAGTTGATCGACGTGCTTCGGAGAAGTCTGCTGCCAGTCAGTAGCAAAGGCAATCCGGCGAAATGGTTGAAAGGAAGCCTGAGTGGGTACCGAAAGCACCGGGCACTGGAGGTGGTAGATGATCTTGAGGGTATTGCTACCCAGAATATTAGAAGAAAGACCCCCTCCTCGATTGCCTATTACCGCCAGATCGATGTGCTGCTGTTCAATCAACCGATTGGCCTGCACCGCCAGGTCGCCCCGAACAACAATTGTATGCAGTGGCTTTTCAATGAGCGAAGCAACGCTGTGCTTTAAATCTTCAAGTTTTTTGCGTGCTTGCACTTCGTATCTTTCCAATGCATCGGGGGGAATGAGTACATCCCCGGCCAAATCTGGAGGGAAATAGTAAACATGTTGTACCCAAACGTGGGCCGAAAGAGAAGAAGCCAACTGCACTCCGTAGCGGAGCAGGGAAGGAGTTGTTTCACTGAGATCTACTAGAATAAGAATTTTACGGATATTCATGACAATAAATGAAGTAAGCCGATTTAAGCGACTACGGACTGTTTTTTTCGCACAAAAGGAATAAGCAATGCTCCTAAGCTAGCCCCGACAGCCAATACCGAGACAAAAAATCCTACAAAAGGAGTAAGCGTGACGACTCGTAGTACACAGAATACTAAAAATGCCACAACAATCATCCATCCGGTACCCCATTGGTACTGGTAGCGGTCTTGTAGTGAGTAGGTGAGCACAACTGAAGTAATAACGAGCCCAAAAGCTACAGTCACTACGTACGCGAACAAGAGGACTAATCCTATCGGTATACCGATAAAGCTGATCAATAATAGTGCGATAGCCAGGGGCACTCCTATCAAGTACAGTGACCCGTAGCCGAAGCTACGCATAAAATCCTCATGCAAAACTTTGCCCGCCCGATCCATAGTCTTGGGGAAAACCCAAAAGATAAAACCAATGGTTAGTATCACCGCTAATACGTAGGCAAGTGCCACTGAAAACCAAGGGATCGTATTACCCAACCACGAAAAATCGTCTTCTGGGTTGAGCGTTTCGTCAAACTGAGCTGTACCCCCGGAAAGGGCCGTGGAAAAGTCCGGAAGAGTGGTGCTTTCTGGTAACCAGTAATGCACATCACCGTACAGCTTGGCGCGAGGGGTTAGCTCAATTCTATCTGCGGTCATGATTGATGTACCCTGCACGGTGCCGTTGATAATAATTTCACCGCCCCGGACTTCTAGATTGCCCCGACATTCTCCGTTCAACTCCACTTCGCCTCCGTAAACCATCACATTACCGCCTACTGTACCATCTAACTGCACTTCCCCCGCAAGCACCACAACATCTTGATTAGTGAGAGCGTCTTTGTGCAGCATGATCTCTCCCCCCATTGCAATAATATCGCCCTGTACCTGACTCTCAATTTGGACGGTGCCACCCATGGCCATTACATCCTCAGACACCGGACCATTTAAATAAAGAGTGCCGCTTGCAACGGTAAAATCCCCCTGAATACTGTCTCGGATATTAACGGTACCCGCCGCCACCAGTAAATCTCCCCGCACGGGGGCGTTAACCATAATACGCTCCCCGGCTACGTATAAGTCGTGGTCAACGGGAGTATCAATTGTGATTTGTTCGGCCGCCTGAAATTTCTCTGACGGCACTATATCAGTGGGCACGGGGGCAAACAACAGAGGAAAAAAGAGAAAAGTGAATGGTTTCATAACGACATTAGGTTGATAACACTTGCCCAAGAAACCAAATCTTCCGCTCATTTTGGATGATCTGGATCATCGCCATCGTTGATGACGGTCAATGAAGAAAAAAAATATACGGTAGTTCAATGCTTTGGCCACAGTAGAGAGATACAAAAAGATGGAAGGGGGATATACCATGATATAGATCATTTTATAGACTAAATAATATCAGCTTTAAAAAAAAAAGCTTCTAGTATATTGATGCCCAACAGTCCAAGCAACAGTGACTGATCCAGGTGTAAAAATTCCATCGTAGTATTAGAGCACCCAGCTGATCAGTATCATATAATTTGGGCTAGAAGAAACACTAAATACTTTCGCTATGAAAACGATATTATTCCCGACTGATTTTTCTGAAAGAGCTAACCAAGCTTTAGAACAGGCAATTACTATTGCCGAAAAAGCTGATGCCAAGCTTATTATCTACCATACCTACCATCGTCCGGTGATAGAAGGCGAACCCCTGAATCAGATGAATCAGCGGCTACTACAACTGGAAGAAGACATCGAGAGACGATTCCAAAAATTATCCCAACAAAACTCTAAGCTGGAGGCTCTGAATTATGAGTTCCGTAAGGAATTGGGAGTTTCAATAGAAAATATCGCTAATGTGGCTAATAGTGAGGAAGTCCACCTCATTGTGATGGCTACCAAAGGAGCCAAAGGATTTGGAGAACTATGGGGAACCAAGACCGCCCGCATCATAAAGAGTGTGAATGTGCCTGTGCTGGTGTTGCCAGATAATACTCTCCTGGATGCGATAAATAAAGTAGGACTGGTGTGCGACTATAGTGAAAAAACTAACTACCATACACTTGATTCTATGCTGAAACTAGTAGATATGCTACAACTCGGGGTAGACGTTATCACGCTTAACCGCGATGAAAAGACGATGACTCATGAAGAAGAAGCTAATCGGCAATTGGTGCGCGAGAAACTAAAAAATGTTCCGGCGACCTTCCACTTTACGTGGCATAATAAGGTAGAAGAGGGAATTATTGCTTTCACTAAAGCACACGATATTGGGATGATTGCCATTTTACCCAAAAGCTATAGTTTTATAGAGAAATTATTCCGAGAGAGCTTGACCGAGAAAATGGCGTTCCATAGTCCGGTTCCTTTATTAGTACTCAAGTAATCGCCATTCTATGAAGGAGCTAAATAATCTTGACCAGCTAGCCGATAAGATTTACCAGGAGGGTATTGAAAAAGCCCAACAGGAATCGAGTGCCATGCTCGCGAGGGCTACCGCTGATCGTGATCGGATATTGGAAGCCGCGCGGGAGGAAGCAAAGAAAATTATTGCTGATGCCCACCGCGAAGCCACTCAAATCGCTCAAAGTACCGAGCAAGAACTATTGCGAAAAGGAAAACAACTGATCAGCGACCTGAAAGTCGAGATTCATCGGATGTTATCCGATAAAATTTTAAAAGGTAACACCCAAGCAGCTTTGGCCGATGTGGAGTTCTTGCAAGAGGCTATTCGGGAAGCCATCGCCAGTTGGGATGCTACCGATGGATTGGAGCTGGTGTTGCCCCCGGAACTGGAGCATAAACTAGGAGAAGCGTTTCGTCAGAGCATTCATGAGTATGCTAAGAACCTGACGGTCACCTTCAGCGGTCGGCTAAGTGGGGGGTTTAGGATTGTTGAAAAAGATCAAGCCTACCAAATCTCATTTACCGAAAGTGATTTTATCGCTCTGTTTACTCCCTACCTAGAAGAACAAACTAGCCAAAAACTTTTTTCAACATCAACGTGAACTACTATTATCTCATAGCTGGACTACCTGATTTAAGCTTGGACGAAGACTTACCTAAGATTGATGTTGAGGAAGTGATAGATACCATTCAGCGCAACCTTTCTTCACTGGATGAAGCATCGTTTCGGTACTTGCTTTATACTAATGACAACCGTAATTTCCTCAACGTACTGTTTCACGAATACTACAATTTTCCGACATCAACGTTTCTTGCACCCGCTACGCTGGCTGAGTCGGTACTGCAAGACTATCGCCGTCAACAGAGTGAGTTTCCATCGTATCTGTGTGAGTTTATTCGCATCCACGAAGACCAATTTTCGTCGTTGAGTCCTCGCGAACTGGAAGAAATTTTGTGGGTGATGTTTTACGAAGAGGCTGAGCAGCAAGCCCCCTTTATTGCCAATTACTTCCGGTTTGATAGACAAATAAAGGAAATGGCTGCTATCTACAATTCGGTTAATTATAGCTTTTTGCCCCAACCGACTACTGTTGGGGGGAAAGAGAGCGGGGCGATCGGAAGAGGAAAAACCGTGCCGACTGCTTGGCTGCGGGAGTATCCTTATCTGGAGAGCTTAGGAGAGGTGATCGCTACAAAACGCCCTGATCGGATTGAGAAGTTTATGGATCGAATTCGATGGGATTATCTGGAAGATATAAGTGGGTATTTCGGATGTGAGCAGGTTTTTGCTTATGCCCTAAAACTACTGATCGTGGTTCGTTGGCAACAAATGTCCCCGGAAAAAGGGAGCACTCATTTTGAAGAACGCTTGTCCGCTATTGAAAAACCTATTCGTTTATCTAAACCCTCAACCGTATGACGCAAGGACAAGTAATCGGGGTAATCGCCAATCTCATTTCAATTGAAGCTCAGGGCTCAATAACCCAGAATGAGATATGTCTCATCCATAGTGAGGGCAAGAAGTTGAAAGCCGAAGTTATTCGGGTAAACGGCTCAATAGCCTCAGCTCAGTTGTTTGAATCGAGTCGGATGATTAAAATAGGCAGCACTGTGGAGTTTACCGGGCGGATGCTGGAGGTAGAACTCGGCCCGGGAATCCTCTCGAAGCGATACGACGGTCTGCAAAATGACCTCACGAAGATGGGCGGAACATTCATCAATACTGGAGAGGTAACGGCTCCCTTAGACGATGACGTACTATATTCGTTCACCCCCAGTGTTAAAAAAGGCGATAGTGTACGGGCGGGCGACTGGCTAGGCAGCGTTCAGGAAAACTGGGTCGACCATAAGATCATGGTACCGTTTGCAGCGGAAGGAGTGTTCACGGTAGCTTCCGTCAGCCCTGCCGGTGACTATCGGATTTCCGAAACCATGGCTACCTTGGTCAACAAACCAGGCGAAGAGTTAGCGGTGACAATGCGACAAAAATGGCCGGTGAAAAAAGCGATTAAGGCCTTCAGGCAGAAACTACGACCATATAATATTTTGCAGACCGGGTTGCGGGTGATTGATACGTTCAACCCTATTGCCGAGGGGGGAACCGGCTATATCCCCGGACCGTTTGGTACCGGTAAAACGGTTTTGCAGCAGGCTATCGCCAAGAATAGTGAGGCTGAAATCGTTATCCTGGTGGCTTGCGGTGAACGAGCTAATGAAGTAGTAGAAATATTTACAGAGTTCCCCCAACTGACCGATGCTACCACCGGACGAAAGCTAGACGAAAAGATTACGATCATTTGCAATACCTCCAACATGCCGGTGGCTGCCCGCGAAGCCTCGGTCTACGTCGGGATGACGCTGGCCGAATACTACCGCAACATGGGCCTTAAGGTACTGATGTTGGCCGATTCTACCTCCCGGTGGGCACAGGCGCTTCGGGAGATGTCGAACCGGATGGAGGAACTTCCGGGGCAAGATGCCTTTCCAGTAGAACTACCCGCTACCATCGCCAACTTCTATAGCCGAGCCGGATTGGCTGAACTTCACAACGGAAAGCAAGGTTCGGTTACCTTTATTGGCACCGTATCCCCGGCGGGCGGAAATTTTAAAGAGCCGGTCACCGAGTCGACCAGTAAAGTGGCCCGCTGTTTTTACGCCCTCTCGCAAAAGCGAGCGGATGCCAAGCGGTATCCGGCAATAGATTCCTTAGCCTCCTATTCTAAGTACCTCGACTACCCTGAATTTATCGCCGACACGGAAGCCACCATCCAACCCGGCTGGGTAGCCCTAGTACAACGAGCGAAGGATTTGGTTAGAGAAGGTCTAGAAGCCCGCGATCAAATCAGTATTCTGGGCGATGATGCCGTTCCGGTGGCTTATCACGTTAGTTTCTGGAAGAGTGAGTTAATCGACTTTACCCTAATTCAGCAGGACTCCTTCGATGAGGTAGATATGAACTCCCCGGTGAAACGGCAGCAGCACATGCTCAACAAAGTAATGCAGATTGTGGAAACCGAATTTACATTTTCTGATTTTGAGGAGGTAGGATCATACTTCAAGAAGCTAATTAACTTATTGAAACAGATGAACTACGCGGCTTTTGAATCCTCGAGTTTCAAAAGATACGAAGCCGAACTGGATCGAGAACTCGAGAAAAGTCAGCGGACTACCTCAACGTTGAACCGGACGAACCACCGCAACCAGCCGCAGCTATGAAAACCAAAGCATTTCAACGAATATATACCAAGCTTACTAAGATTACTCGAGCCACCTGCGAGGTGCGGGCTCAAGGGGTTCGCTACGGTGAGCTGGGCTGGGTGAATGACCTACCGGCTCAAGCGGTTAGTGTGATGGGTGATGCTGTAACCTTACAGGTTTTTTCGGGTACGGAAGGTATCGCTTCCGAAGCAGAAGTCGTTTTCTCCGGATTGCCTCCTACGCTGAACGTGAGTGATCTATTAGCAGGTCGGTACCTTAATGCTTACGGTGACCCACTAGACGGTGGTCCGGAACTCGTGGGCGAGAAAAGGTTTATCAATGGCAGCACAGTCAACCCTGTGAAGCGGGCTAAACCTTCCACGCTGCTCGCCACCGGAATTGCGGGCATCGACCTGAATAATACCCTCGTTACGGGTCAGAAAATTCCTTTTTTTGCTGATCCCGATCAACCGTATAACCAAGTGTTAGCAGAAGTAGCCATGCGGGCGGAAGCTGATAAGATTATTCTGGGTGGCATGGGCCTGTCAAACGATGACTATCTCTTCTTTAAGAATACATTTTCCCAGGCCCGGGTACTAGATAAGATTGTGTCGTTTATCAACACGGCAGAAAACCCGCCTCTGGAGCGACTACTAATTCCTGATATGGCCTGTACGGCGGCTGAGTACTTCGCCAACGACCAGCGACAGAACGTGTTGGTACTGCTCACCGACATGACGCTCTACGCCGATGCCTTGGCCATTGTGGCCAACAAAATGGATCAAATTCCTTCCAAAGATTCCATGCCCGGCTCCCTCTACAGCGATTTAGCCGGTATCTACGAAAAGTCAGTACAATTTGTCCACGGGGGCTCAATCACGATTATTGCGGTAACTACGCTTAATGAGGG
>CAKZPJ010000682.1 GCA_937138955.1 uncultured Flammeovirgaceae bacterium
ATAGACAACTCTTCCGACATTCGGGCGACTAACTCGTTGGCAAAACCCTGCTTCGCGCCATCGTGATCCATGGAAGTAAGCAGAATTTCTCCGGCACCTCGGTCTTGTACCTCCTTCGCCCAGGCAAAGGTTTCCAACTCAGTTGGCGTCCGTCCGCCGTGGGTGTGGACGATATGCTTGCCATCTACGTAGCGGGTATCAATCGCAACTACAATGCATTGGTTACCGTAATTGGCCGAAAGTTCGTTGATCAGTTCCGGTCGCTGTACCGCAGCAGAATTAATGGACACTTTATCGGCACCGGCATAAAGCAGAGCTTCCACATCTTCCTTGGTGCTAATGCCTCCGCCTACGGTAAATGGAATATTCACTTGCTGGGCTACATGAGTAACTAGCTCAATCAGCGTCTTTCGTTTTTCAACTGTGGCGGTAATATCCAGGAATACTAGTTCATCGGCACCTTCGTCGGCGTAAATCTTCGCCAGTTCTACCGGATCACCGGCATCGCGTAGTTGTACAAAGTTGATTCCCTTTACGGTACGTCCGTCCTTTACATCGAGGCAGGGTATGATTCTTTTTGTTAGCATTTTTCAGTCGTGTTCGAATATTTTCCGTACCCCCAAATAAGTTTTAGGTTATTCTGCGGTTTAGTGCTGTGGTTCTAACTTTAGAGTTTCGAACAAGTAGCTCAAAATCCAGAGCTAATTTATAAGAATTCTCTTAATTCAGTCAACTTGATTCTTCCCTCTAAAAGTGCCTTTCCAATGATAACCCCATGTAATCCGGCAGATTGTAGTTCGTAGAGATCATTTACGGTAGTTGCTCCGCCACTGGCAATGAGTTTGAGTTCGGGTAGCTCTTGTAGAATATCTTGGTATAGCTTTAATGATGGTCCCTGTAGTAAACCGTCTTTGGCAACATCAGTACAGATAACGTATTCAATGCCCTTGGCGTGGTAATGTTTGATGAAATCTAGCACCTCCCATTTGGTTTTTTCCTGCCAACCGTGCACCGCAATTTTTCGGTCTTTAGCATCGGCGCCAAGAATTATCTTTTCACTTCCGTGTTGGTCGAGCCAACTGAGAAACGTAACAGGTTGGCGTACCGCAATACTCCCGCCCGTCACCTGCTGCGCTCCGGCATTAAACACTCGCCGTAAGTCTTCATCCGATTGTACCCCACCGCCAAAGTCAATATGTAATTGGGTCTGGGTAGCAATGGCTTCTAGTATATCTAGATTGATGACTTTTTTCTGCTTCGCCCCATCCAAATCTACTAGATGCAACCGACGAACACCGCTATCTTCCATTTTTTTGGCTACTGCCAACGGTGACTGATCGTACTCTTTTTTTTGCTGATAATCGCCCTGCGTAAGCCGAACGCACTTTCCATCAATAATATCAATTGCGGGAATAATCTCCATGCGGCAAAGGTAGAAAGAAGAGTGAAAGGATTAAAGAGAATTAGGCAGATCAATCAAAATACGTAGTAAGTAGTTACACAACCGTAATTAACCATTTAGCTAAAAACTCTAATCAATGAATCTGCGCAACTTTTTTGCCTTCAGTATTACTCTATTATTTTTTTTGCTTACCAACTCACTTGTAGCCCAACCCACACCGGCAGACTCTACCGTAGCCGGAGAGATAAAAGTCGGGGTTTACAACTACCCCCCCTACATGATTGAGGCTGACGATGGAAGTTGGAAAGGAATTAGTGTAGAATTATGGCAAGACTTGGCTGACTCTTTGGGAATACTATATCAGTTTACTAAAGTTGAGCAGAGCCAAGCTCACGAGCAACTGAGGACGGGAGGTTTGAGTGCCGTGTTGTTGTTACCAGTTCAATCTGATTTTTCTGATGTTCAGTTTTCACATGTGTATCATACTGATATGCTGGGGGTAGCTACCTCTCAGAAACAAAGCTTAGGAAGTATTGCCCGAGGCCTATTTACCATGCAGTTTCTTCGTATCGTAATCACCCTTTCAATCTTACTGTTGATTGTTGGTACTCTCATTTGGTTTATTGAGCGAAAATCGAATGATGATAGCTTCGGTGGCGAGCGTAGTGCTGCTCAAGGGATTGGTTCCGGTTTTTGGTGGGCTGGGGTTACTATGACGACTATTGGCTACGGTGATAAAGCTCCGGTTACTTTTTGGGGGCGAGCAGTGGCTCTACTTTGGATGCTGGTAGCCATGGCTGTTACAGCCAGCTTGACGGCCGCACTTGTTTCGGTAGTAGGCGGTGGTACGGCAAAGACCATGGATATTCCTAATGGTTTGCGCAAAAAAGATATTGGCGCGGTAGCTGACTCACCTTTCGGAAAGTATTTGAATTATGAAAACATCAAATTTGAATCTTATGAATCGGTAGAGGATGGGTTAAAAGATTTATCCCAGCAAAAGATTAGTGTCTTTGTTCACGGTACCTCTACAGTGCGCTACTGGGTAAATGAGAACGGTAGTATTACAGTGGGAGTGCAGAATACGGATACGCTTCCCCAACGCTATGCTATTGCTTTCTCGGCTAATAATGCTATAGTCCCGCGCCTGAATATTTCACTAATAAAAATAATAAACCAGCCCAACTGGATGCAACGAATTAATCGGTATATGCCGAAGTAACAGAGAATTCTTAGTACATTTAAATAAAAGAAATTGCATATGGCTGTCACTACTGAGAAGAAGAAAACACGCGGACGGTTACAGAAATCGGGCACTAGACCGATTTCATTGGAAACGTTTAAAGAGCGATACCTGGAAAAAAACCGCTATAAATATGAATGGAAGAACGGAACAGTAGAAAAAGATGAATTTATGAAGATTGACGAGCGATATATCATCGACAATATCATTACTAAATTTAATACGCTTCCTATCTATCAACAAGGTGATCGGGTTATGGCGGAAGCTGATTGTTACTTTAGCCAGCTTAAAGCCTACCGTCGACCAGATGCTGCTTACTTTACCAAACAGCAAATACGCCATCCAGAAGAAGCTCCGGAAGCTCCTGCTTTAGTCGTTGAAGTTGTATCGCCTTCTAATACTGATCTACAGAACAAATTGAAGATGCGGGAATATCTGGACGCTGGAGTAAAGATGGTGTGGTTCATCTATCCCAACGTAGAGCAAGTCTGGTCTCATACCTCTCCTACCGATGTAAAAATTTACCAGAAAGATGATACATGCGATGCCAGGTCGGTCATTAAAGGATTTCAAATTTCAGTGAAAGAGATTTTTACTCGGTAGTTAGAGGCTCAAAAAGTTCTTCAAAATAAACTCTCCATCGGCTCCGCTCTTCTCTAAGTGAGGTTGAATGGCGTAAAAATTATCCTTTTCCAATGCTACGCTATACGGGAGAATATATTCGTTTGTAGCGGTGGTGAAGTCGCTTAGTTCGGCGTAGTAACTGTGTACATAGTATAAATAGGCATCGGAACGTAAACCCTGGCACAGCGCACCTCCGGTTATTTGCACGTCGTTCCAACCCATATGCGGTACTTTCTGGTTGGCGGGGAATCGCTTTACATCTACAGCAAAAATATCCAAGCAATCTGCATTACCTTCTTCGGAGTGACGACACATCAACTGCAAACCCACACAGATGCCCAGTACGGGTTGGGTTAAGTTTTTAATCACCTCATCTAGTCCCTTTTCTCGCAGATAATGCATAGCCGAACTAGCTTCTCCCTGACCGGGAAAAATCACTTTATCTGCTTGCTGAATTTCTTCGGGTTTGTCCGTTAACAATGGCTCTATTCCTAACCGCTGAAGAGCATAAATCACTGAATAGATGTTCCCTGCATTGTATTTAATAACTGCAACGCTCATAGCTCTGTAAAATCAAGCCGCAAAGTAGAAAAGATTTGCTGATAATGAGAAAGAAAAAAGTTTTTTGCTTGCCCAGCCATTTAGGT
>CAKZPJ010000683.1 GCA_937138955.1 uncultured Flammeovirgaceae bacterium
AAATTAACTAATTGGATGGGGATAATCCCTGCCCACTTATGAGTTTTATAAAAAACATAATCATGAAGAAAATATATCATTTAGCATTAGGTGCAGTAGCTGCTTTTATTCTTTTAAGTAGTTGCCAAGAAGAATCTGATTTAGTAGTAGACCGAATTGCTTCACCAGTACTTCTTGAAGTTGATACCGTCGGTGCAAATAACACTACTGCATTTTTTTTCGAGCTAGACAAGTCAGGAATCATGGATCATACCATAGGTATAGATTCTGTTGCTATTCCCGGTTTAAGTATTGAAGTTTTTACAGCAGGTTCTTTATTAGGAACCTTTACTACCGACAACAGTGGTGCTATCTTTATTCCAACTGACAACGGAGCCACTTATGCTGGAGAATTTAAAGGAGTGAAATTTAGATTCCAATAACCTGCTCGTTTCAAAAACAAAATTTGTAGTAAGTATTTACGCTTTAAAGGCTAATAAAATTTTGATTTAGTGCTTGAATGCTTATTTTTGAATAATAAAAAATAATACCTTAACAATGAGTAATAATTTGACAACGTCTCGTAGAAATTGGTTAAAGCAAGGAGTTCTTTTCGCAGGTGGGTTGGTAAGTGCTCCCGCACTTATGTCTAAAGTGCAAGCTCGCCCAGCCTTTGGAATGACACCTTATCAAGGAGCGTATAACCTAAACGAATACCACATAGCCCCGCCAGATTTTTCTAAAATCAAAGTGCGGTTGCTGGCTAACGAGAATCCGTATGGCCCATCGCCAAAAGCAATTCAAGCGATTGCGGAGAGTGCTAGTAAAGGAAACCGCTACGTATACAGCAGCTCTCGTAAAATGGAAGAACTGTTGGCTGAGAAAGAAGGCGTGAAGCCTGAAAATATTCTATTAGCCCCGGGTTCAACCGACATTTTGGAGAAAACGGCAGTAGTTCAATGTATGAACGGTGGTAACGTTATTTCGGCTGATCCGGCGTATATGTCACTGGTGAAGACCTCTATGGCGGTAGGTGCAACTTGGAAAAATATCCCACTAAAGTCTGATTTCTCTCACGATTTGGACGCGATGGCTGCCGCAGTGGATGCTGATTCAAAACTAGTTTATATCTGTAATCCAAATAACCCTACCGGTACCATCACTCCATCGGAAGATATTATGGCATTTAGCCGTAAGGTGGCCGATAAGGTTCCCGTCTTTATTGATGAGGCATATATTGAGTTGGCGATGGATCCTAAAATAACTTCAGCGGTTGGCTTAGTACAGGAAGGGAAGGATGTAATCATTGCCCGTACCTTCTCTAAGCTACACGGCATGGCTGGCCTACGCATTGGTTACATGGTAGCACTACCCGAGCGAGTACAATCTATTAAAGAGATGGTTCGTACCGAAATGGGTATTAGTGTAACTTCTATGGAAGGAGCAATGGCTAGTATGGCTGATACTGAATTCCAGGAAAAAACAATGACGTTAAACCAAGAATGCCGTGAATACGTAATGGGCGAACTAAAAAGTCAAGGCTTTGAGCCGTACCCATCGTACACCAGCTTTATCTTATTCCCAATTGATATGCCTACTGATAAATTTATGATGGCAATGGTGGATAAGGGAATTGGTATTCGTACCTATAATATCTTTGACAAGCCGCACTGCCGAGTGAGTATGGGAACGATGGAAGAAGTGAAGAAATTTACTTCTGCACTAGCCCAAGTTCACGATAAAGGAACTGTACAGGCGGGAGGCAAATAACTTACCTGTTAATGATTGATGATGAATGAATAACAATCATTCGTCATCAGTTATTAATCATCACTCATCATTCTATTTGATCATTTTGGAACCTGCTCGAATAAGGTTCCCTGTCATCTGTATGTCTACTTATGAATCCTGCTGTTGTAAAGACTATATCACTGGTTGTTCTGATTCTACTGGGCTATTCGCTACAATCAAAAATTAAAGGAAAAGAACAGAAGGCCGGACTAAAGACTGTTATTCTCAGTATTGCGCTTCCGGCAACAATTTTTATTGCGTTGCTTAAAATCGAGTTTAGTTGGGAAATGGCTATTGTGCCTCTTCTGGCTCTTGGGTTTAACCTTAGCATGTTCTGGTTAGCGGGTAAAATGCATGTGGTGCAACCGGGTATAGAAGCTGGTTCGTCCCGTCATCGTACCATGCAAATGCTCATTCCCTCGCTGGCTCCTGGGCTATCGGCTTTTCCATTTATACTAGAATACTTCGGTGAAGAGCCTCTAGCTATGGCAGCCTTGGCCGACGTAGGAAATAAAGTTTTTGGACTCATATTGCTGTATCTGATCGCGATGCGCTGGTACTATAGTCGCCATAAAATTGAAAATCAGCCAGTGGGTGCTAAGGTAAAGGGTATGTTGCTCTCGCTGGTGAAAGAACCAATCAATATGGTACTGCTGGTGGCACTGAGCATGTTGGCCTTTGGTTTTTCGTTCAGCTCTTTACCCGAATTCTTTCAAATGAGTGCTCAGCGACTTAGCCTAATGATGACTCCTTTGGTATTATTATTCATCGGAATCTCCGTCCGGCTAGACTGGCACCAAGCTCGTACTATTTTTTCATTACTACTGCTGCGTTCTAGTATTGCTTTCTTAATTAGTGCTATTCTTTTGTTGGTTCTTCCTGTTCAAAACTTAGGAATGGCACTGCTAATTGTAATTTTTCCACAAAGTGCCTGTAGCTTCTGGCCGTTCGCCCACATGTCGGCAGTAGGTGGAATGGAAGAGGTTAGCAGTCGATCTGACAGGCCTACCTTTGATCTGGAGTTTGCCATGAATATTCTGGCTTGTTCGCTACCATTTTCAACGGTGCTGATTCTCGGTATCTGTACCGCTAGTGACTTCTTCGCTGCCCCCACCAATCTGTTAGCAATGGTGGCGGTCTTCGGTGGGTTAGCTTTAATCCCCACATTACTGCATATTTTTCGGGAAAAGCCCGAAATGGTGAATCAGTAATGGATACTTAAAGTGGGCTTTAATATATTCTAGATAAAGCTATTTTTGTTTATAGGTTGTATCAATTTGTTGAAGGAAGCAACAAATGTAATACGGAAGTGCTTCGCATTTTAGCTCCGAGTTATCGGACACTACGGGGTTGTTACGCTTTTATATGGTGTAGATTATTATTATCAGTACTGGCTTAAATGCACTTGGCTTATTGTTGTCGCTTATACTTAACCCACTCGGTTTTAATCTTCTTGGTACCAGTCGCTTCAGGAAGTGATCTCCAACGGTATCCATTAAGTTGGATATCGCTAAGTTTATCATTTATCACCTTCTTGTAAAATGCTGACCTAGGATGGCTATCGATGATATTTTTGCGCTGCCCTACATCAGTGGTTAAATCGTATAATTCATAATCAACTAAATCCATATCACTGATATAAGCCATATCGGGTTGAGAAAACCGATGTGTTCGGGAAATAGTATCTTGATCTTTCCCTAAAACCATAAAGTCATCCACTCTCACGGCAATTTCGGGCGATGAACGGTAAAAGAACCAGTACAAAGGATTCACCCGACCAAACTTTTCTCCATTTAGCAGACTGAAGATGCTTGTTCCGTCTAACTGTTCAGGTTTAACGGGCTCAAATTCTAATATGTCGTATACTGTCGGCAGTATGTCCACAAAGCTCACTGGCTCATTAATTTCTACTCCTTTTTTGGGCAAAGCGGGCCAATGGATGATTCCGGGCACTCGGATGCCTCCTTCGTAAACATAGCTCTTAACCGCCCTCAGCTCTCCGTTTGATGCCTGACGGTAAGAACCATTATCGGAGCTAAACAGAACTAGGGTGTTTTCAAGAAGTTGGTGATCAACTAAATAGTCAATTATTTTTCCTACAGCCATATCTAAATTCTCGATATTAGCTAAATACTCAGCGTCTTTAATTGGGAAATCAGCATACTTTTCTACTAGTTCCGGTGGAGAAGCTACCTTCGCGTGAGGTTCATGAAAGGCTACGTACATAAAAAATGGATATTCCTGGTTGTGATGCTGATCAAACCAGTTGATTGCTTCTTCGGCTACTATCTGGCATGAGTATCCTTTTTGCTCAGCGAGTTCCTTACCATTTCTCACAAAGTTTACTGGATTTAAATGGGAGGGTTGCGCGTTATTTTCTGTTCCAAACGAATAATCAAAACCCTGATCGTGAGGTTGGGGATGGATCAATGCGGAATCTTGGGGTAAACATCCCAAATGCCACTTGCCGATATGAGACGTACGGTAGCCTTGCGTTTGTAGTGCCTCCGCAATGGTGACTTCGCTATCTCTAAGGTGCATAGGGTGGTTAGGCGGGCGGTAATTGTACATACCAACCTGCGCGGGGTTTCTACCGGTCATTAGTCCGGCTCTTGAGGGAGAGCAATTAGGGGCAGCTGCGTAAAAGTCGGTAAACCGAATGCCATTTTTGGCCAGTTTGTTGAGGTTAGGCGTGTTGGCAATCCCCCCGTAACACTCCAGGTCGCCGTAGCCCAAATCATCCGCTATTATTAATAAAATATTAGGCGCATCTTTTGACTGAGGTTTGTCTCCGCGTTCACAACTAAATAACGGAGCGACTATGAATAACAAAAAAAAGTATAGGTTTCTTGCCATATTAATCTTATCACGTAGGTTGTTCCGGTTATGGGTACGAAAGCGATTAGGTTCTTCATAGCTTTCTATTTTTTTTGAACGCATTGCTTTCACTTTCTTGACGGATGCGTCGGTTACTAATCTTTCGTATTCTTCTGTTTCCGCACCGTACAGCGCGACTTTTCCATTTTCGTTACTATGGATCCCCTAACCATATTTTTTGGTTAGCGGTGAAACCCGAAAACAGGGTTGGCCTTTAGAAAAGAATTTCTGTCTTTCTTCTTCCAACGAATTCTTATCAAGTTCTTTCCGAGTAGCAAATACCGAAAAGAGAATATCCATCTGAAGTGTACTCGTAAGGGTGTTAGTGTAACATGTCAAATTGATGCTTAGCAACCGATTTTTTCTCTCCTTTGTTGCGAGGTATTTGCCTCGAGTCTACTGGAGAATATTCGGTGATTTCATTCATGATATTTTGTAATTGGTGGAGTGTAGTTTCATAGTTGCTATTTTATGCTTATCTGCAATAACCGGATAGAAAATGTA
>CAKZPJ010000684.1 GCA_937138955.1 uncultured Flammeovirgaceae bacterium
TATTATGGTTCTAAGTTTTGAGTTATCTTTTAATCACATTTTGGCAGTCATTCTCAAGAATCTTAACTACAACACTACGCACCGTGCGACGTTCGCTATAACACCCTGCACCATCACAAAGTTACTATTTTAAGATGGTCAGTGAAATTCAGCAATTCGCTATCTTTGCCATTATTTTTTAAACTAATACAGAAACAACACACGATGGCAGATACAGGCAAGGTTCTGGTAATAGGGGCCAATGGGCAACTAGGGATAGAGTTAACCGATGCACTAATAGAAATATACGGAGCAAGTCAGGTGATCCCTTCTGACATTACTGCTTCGGATCGAGAGAATTTTGTAATCTTAGATGTCCTCAATGTAGAGCAACTGCGAGACATCGTTAGGGAAAACGGTGTAACCGATGTTTATTTACTAGCGGCCCTGCTTTCAGCCAGAGGAGAGCAAAATCCCATGTGGGCCTGGAAGATTAATATGGATGGTTTGCTGAACGTATTGGAGCTGGCGAGAGAGGGTATAATTCGTAAAATTTTTTGGCCAAGCTCTATTGCGGTTTTTGGTACTACTACTCCTAAAGTAGATACGCCACAAGAAACAATTATTTCGCCCGACACTATGTACGGTATTACCAAGCTAGCCGGAGAACGGTTGTGCGCTTACTACGCCAAAAAGTTTCAGGTAGACGTGCGGAGCTTACGTTACCCAGGTCTGGTTGGCTACCGGGCACTACCGGGCGGCGGCACCACCGACTATGCTGTAGACATTTATCATAAAGCTGTAGCCGGAGAAATCTACCGTTGTTTTCTCTCAGCAAATACGCGGCTTCCCTTTTTGTATATGCCCGATGCCGTGCGGGCTACTTTGGAAATCATGCAGGTGCCAGTTAGCAAAATTAGCATACGCTCTAGTTACAATTTAGCTGGTTTCTCCTGTACCCCTGCCGAGATAACCTCTTCTATTCAGCAGCACATTTCTGATTTTCAAATTGAATACGAACCAGACTTTCGGCAGCAAATTGCCGATAGCTGGCCGGAGAGTATTAATGATAAAGTTGCTCGTAGAGATTGGGGATGGCAAGCACAATATACCTTACCGGACATGAGCCGGGAGATGATTCAGTGCATTCGAGAAAAATAGCTCGCCTAGCACAGCTTTTTCTGTACGGTTTTACACTAAATATTACCCAAAAAGATACTAGTCTAAATAGCCTTTTTTGTGTCAACCTCATCGGGTTTATTTGTATATGATCATAAAAATATGTACCGAAGGTTAGAAGACTGGTTTATTGGAGAGCTATTAACCGCTACGACCAACGTTTTTGAGCGTACTCGTATCATTATACTTTTTCGTATTGTCAGCGGTGCTATCCTAATAATCACAGCCATGATGCTGGTTAATTGGCAGAATGATGTGCTTTTAGCTCATGAATGTTCCATGGCAGTTTTGTTAGTTTTAGTACTATTAGCCATCAAGCAATTTCAGTGCATTAAGCTCATCAGTCATGCTCTTATTATAATATGTACTAGCAGCATTATTGCTGATATGCTTTTTATCTATCAACAAATAGATAGCGTTACCTACCTATTGACTATAGCAAACTTAATTTACGCCCTGTATTTTCTGGAACGTAGGTGGGGTATATTTTACGTTATAATTAATGTTCTAGCAGTCGCTATTTTTGAATATATTATCAATGTTGGAATAGGGTTTCCTACAACACCGATACTTAAAGAATCTGCCTCAGTCCTCGAGTACTATATGATACTTATGCTTGCCTTGTTGATAATTATATTACAGCTGTGGCATTTCAGATACTATTTCTATCAATCGGCCAATGAACTAGAAGCTGCCTTAGAGCAGCAAAAGCAGCATACTCAGCAGTTTTTGGAATTGAGCCAAGAGTTGGCTATTGCTAAAGATAAAGCAGAAGAGGCAAGCCAACTCAAATCAAATTTTTTGGCAAATATGTCACATGAAATCCGCACTCCGCTAAACGGTATTCTGGGAGTTAACCAACTTTTAGAAGCAGAAATCCAAGATGCCCGCATTCAGGAGTACCTAACGATACAAAGAAAAAGTAGTGAGCGTCTTATGAATACTATTGGTAGTATTCTACGTCTATCACGTATTGAAGCGGAGAAAGTGGCGGTAAAAATGACTCCAATCGATATTCATAAAGTCATTCAGAAAAATATAGTAGCCTTAAAAGCTATGGCTAGGCAAAAAGGTATTGAGTTATGCTTTTCTCCCTATTCAGCCCCATTGTTATGTCAGGCTGATGAAGATATGTTTAATCAGATACTAATCAATTTAATAGATAATGCTATTAAATTTACTGATAAAGGGGGAATAGCAATAGAAACAGGAGTGAAAGAGCAGTATATGTTCTTTATGAAGGTGAAAGATACTGGACGAGGTATATCTCTTAAGTTTATAAAGCAAATATTCCGACCATTTACTCAGGAAAGTGCAGGCCATGATCGTGAGTTTGAAGGGAATGGTTTAGGACTTTGTATTGCTCAAAAATATTGCGAACTTTTAGGAGGAACTATATCAGTGAAAAGTACTCCAGAAGAGGGTAGTACATTTGAGGTTATATTACCTCTAGCAAACGAAAAGATGGAGAGGGTAGAAATATGAAAAAAATACTGTATGTAGAAGATGATAAAATAAACGCCTTCGTCCTCACAAAGTTGCTAGAAAATCAATTTGAAATAGCGGTTGTGCCCGATGGGGAAAAATGTCTGAGCCAAGTACAGCAAGAGCAATATGACCTTATACTGATGGATATTAATTTAGGACGAGGGAAAATGGATGGGGTGCAAACCATGCAAAAGCTAAAACAGATGCCAACTTATCAAAATACTCCAGTGTTTGCCGTTACATCGTACGCCAACCCCGGCGACCAGGAAAAATTTCTGCACCAAGGCTTTGATGCCTATTTCTCTAAACCAGTAGATAAGGGGCAGATCGTAGAGGTGATTGTTGAGCACATATGAGAACTGAACTGACCCGAATTTCTGAGCCAGTTCATCATTCAAAGCATTACTATATCTTATCTAGCTCTTCCCGAACAAAACGCATCAGTGATTTAATATAGGCGGGGCTAAAGTCAAATTTGATATTAGCGGCTTCGTACACTTCAGGAATCGTTCGGGTGTAGCCTAGCTTTAGCGCACTTTTATAACCTTCTAGCCCTTTTTTTGGATCGTCCCGATAATTTTTCCAAACGGCAATGGCTCCTAGCTGAGCGAAGCCATACTCGATATAGTAAAACGGCACTTCGTACAAGTGAAGTTGCTTTTGCCACAGGTGGCTTTTCTCTTCTTCCAGTCCATCCCAGTCAGTAATAGTATCGGAGAAAGTATTGAATATTCGGTTCCACGCCACCATTCTCTGCTTTAAATTATGGTCTGGATTTTCGTACACCCAGTGCTGAAATTTGTCAATGGTTGCGACCCAGGGTAGGGTTTCAATAATCTGCTCCAAGTGCTCCCGTTTGGCTCGCTTCAAATCTTCTTCGTCCTCAAAAAATAAGTGCCAGTAATCCATTGAAATTAGCTCCATTGCCATAGAAGCCAGTTCTGCCACTTCCGACGGAGTATGCTGAAAATTGGTAAGCTCTAAGTCGCGGGTTAAAAACGAATGCACGGCGTGACCACCTTCGTGCATCATCGTCACCATATCGCGCAGATTAGAAGTAGCGTTCATAAAGATAAACGGCACGCCGGTCTCGGATAGTGGGTAGTTATAGCCGCCCGGAGCTTTTCCCTTACGTGACTCTAAATCTAAGTGGCCCATCTCACGCATCACCGCGATGCATTCTCCCAAATAGGGGTCTAAGCTCCCAAAAGCTTCAATGGTTTTTTTCGTAAGTTCCTTCCCGGTGGAAAAGGGTTTGAGTGGGTGGTTTCCCTCAGGATCAACCGCTTTGTCCCAAGGTCGTAGCCGTTTCACTTCTAGTTTCAATTTTCGAGTAGCCGCTAAGTCGTTGAGCATTGGTACCACTTCTTTTGCTACTGCATTATGAAAATCTACGCAATCTTGTAGGGCGTAATCAAAGCGTCCCATTTCGGTGAACTTGTAGTCTCGGTAGTTATCAAAACCGGCGTTCTTACCAATTTTATCGCGTACGCTGATAAGTTTGGTAAACAGTGCATTGAGCGGATCTTTATCTTCCAACCGACGCTTCGTGATTTTTTTATACGCTTTCTTACGCACCTTACGGTCGGTAGACTGTAGCCGATTAGCTGCTTGTTGCAAGGTCACCTCTTGCTTGTTAATCTTCACCGTCATGGCTCCAGAAATCTTTCCGAAGTTCTGAGCCTCATTTTGGGCTTCAGTTTGTAACGGAATATTTTCTTCCCGAAAAATCTGGGCATCCTTTTCTAATTCTCGGATAAGAATTGGATAGCCACCCAAATTTTTTAGCTCGTCTAGGTACGGACTAGCCAACGCCTTTTTATTAAGTTCGTTACTAAATGGCGCAATTTCAGGTTGGATTCGAGTAACAAACTCAGTGTAGCTTTCCCGAAGCTGCTCATCGGTAGTATCGCAGGTCATTTTTATGTAACGCCACGCCAAGTCTTCCGAAATAACCGCTTCCAGTTCACTACGATCTTGAAACCACTGCTGTAGGTCGGCGGCAGAAGTAATCTCGCGCTCTAGCAAATCGTCGTAGTAAGGCTTTAATGCTTCCCAAGAAGTTACTTTAAACTCATTGGGTAGAAGTGTTCTATCTTTCTTTTC
>CAKZPJ010000685.1 GCA_937138955.1 uncultured Flammeovirgaceae bacterium
TTTTCTCCATCGCGCTAATAAAGGACGCAATTCGCAGGCTTCCGGTTTCTTTAGTTTTCATAATTTCCCAAATAGTGTAGTAGGCATTCATCATGGTTTCCTCTAAGCCGGAGTTAACGATATCAATCTCGCCTGCCCCTCGAACTAAAGCAGCTCGATGGGTTTCGGAGAGCTGATTGCCTGTAATTTCTTCAATGGCATTTACCATGCCTCGGTTGGTCAATTCTTCGTAGCGCTTATCCATTCGTCCGAAGGCAACGTGCGACAGGTTCTTCAGCCATTCAAAATAGGATACGGTAACCCCTCCCGCGTTCAAGTAAAAATCGGGCAGTATGCGTAACCCTTTCTCCTGAAGTATATTAGCCGCTTCGGTCGTCACTGGCCCATTGGCCGCTTCACCAATGATCTTAGCTTTAACGCCAGGGGCATTCTTCGCGGTGATCTGATTTTCTAACGCAGCGGGTATTAAAATATCACATTCGTACTCCAACAGCTCAATAGAGTTTTGAATATTCTTAGCATTCTTATAATCAAGGATAGAACCCTTCTCCTGTTTTAGCTGATGCACCTCTTCCACGTCTAAGCCATTGGGGTCGTAAATGCCACCGTTGTATTCGGCAATACCCGTAATAATCGCCCCACCCTCCTGCAAGTATTTAGCTGAGTAGTAACCTACGTTTCCTAGTCCCTGCACAATAATTCGCTTACCTTCCAAGCCAGGTGTTAAGTCTAGGCTTTCCATATCTTCGGCAATATCTACAGCGGTGCGGATGCCGTAAAAAACTCCACGCCCAGTAGCTTCGGTCCGTCCACGAATACCGTGTAGCGATATAGGTTTACCAGTAACGCAAGCCAAGGCATTAATCTCATTGGTATGCATAGACGAATAGGTATCGGCAATCCAGGCCATCTCGCGAGCTCCGGTTCCGTAGTCTGGGGCGGGTACGTCCTGCGCTGGACTAATGAAGTTCTTACGAATAAGCTCAGTCGTATACCGCCGAGTGATTTTTTCTAATTCTCTTTCGCTGTATTTACGGGTATCAATCCTCACACCGCCCTTGGCTCCACCAAATGGTACATCTACCAGAGCACACTTGTAGCTCATCAGCGCAGCTAGTGCCTTTACTTCATCTTCATTAACCGCCATACTGTAGCGAATACCACCTTTCACCGGGAGGCGATGGTGAGAATGCTGCACCCGATACGCCTCAATTACTTCATAGTGCCCGTTATCCAGCTTCACCGGAAAATTCATCTGATACACGCTGTTGCATTCTTTAATCTGTTCCAAAAGTCCCTGTGGTAGCTCCATGTACCCAGCGGCTTGCTCTACGAACTGGTTAACGTTGTCGAAAAAACTGTAATTCTCCATAACTTGGTTAATGATGAATAATGATTGATAAATAATAATGAATGGATAGTAAGTAAGAAATTAAAAAATGTACTAGTCATTACTCACTCATCATTAATCATTATTTCTTAAGGTAGATAAAAATCGAAGACAATACCGCGCATACAGCGGAAATGTTTCTTAGGGCAGCTCTGGTAGCCTATTTTTGAACAAGGCCGGCAACTGACCCGATTGTTTTCTAGCACCGTAAATTTGGTACGATAGGGATACATTCCAAACGAAAGAATGGTATTCCCCCAAATACAAAAAATATTCTTCTTAAACGCGGCAGCAATGTGCATAAGACCCGTATCGTGGGTAAATACGTAGCGAGCCTGTCGTACCACTGAGGCTGACTGGTTGAGGTTAAACTTTCCACAAGCATTCCAGACTAGCGATTTCTTACCTAGCTCGGCTAACTTCTCTTCGTAGTCTTCTGAGGCTTCGCTGCGAGTGAAAAAGTTAGCTACCTGCTCACCAGTTTCCCAGTCATTCTTGTCGCCCAAAAGAACGATGGGTTTATTGATCCGGTCGCACAGCTCGATCATCCGCTCAACCGGAAGCTTCTTAGTATTATACTGTGCTCCAATGGCGTACGCTACAAACTCACTGCGATGAGTTTCGGGCAGCCAATCTGGTTCTACTTCATCGGCATCGGGTATAAAGTAGTCTAAACCTAAACTATCCATCTTCACGTCCAATGGAGCAACTGTTTGCATGTATCGATCTACAATATGTACATTAGGTAACTTGTCAATTTTAAAGTTAACCATCAGCCACTTCTCCACGTTTAGTTTAGAGAAGCTGTGGCTTTTAACACCCAGGCGTTTTTTGATAATCTGCGTGCGAAGATTGTTGTGCAGGTCAATAACGTAGTCGTACTTCTCTCGCTTCAGATTGGCGATGAATGACGATAGTTTATCTTCTAA
>CAKZPJ010000686.1 GCA_937138955.1 uncultured Flammeovirgaceae bacterium
CTCCTTCTTCCACCATGGTCACATTATCGCCTACCGCCACTGGGTTGGTCACTTTTAGTCCTTTGATTTTGAACTTTCCTCGCAAACGGCTAGGGTAAATTTGTCCATTATCGGCCAAAACGCTGTACCAAGAACCAGTTGATTTCATCACGAGTCCTCTCATAACAGATAGCGTTCCAGATAGCTTACCACTTTTTGGGTGGCCCCAGTATGGGTTTGTACGTAGTTTTGGCAAATCTCGGCTACTTGCTGCTGCTTTTCTTCGTTATTCCACACCGTTAAAAATTTGTACCGCAAGTCTTTCGTGTCGTTCACCGTAACGGCTCCTTTCAGCTTCAGTAAGTCATTCGCCTCCCGCACGTGCTGGTAGCTACGGTTGCCAAAAAACAAGGGCATCCCGAACGTAGCCGGTTCTAATATGTTGTGCAGACTCTTTCCAAAGGCACCGCCCACGTAAGCAAAATCTCCGTACCGATACAAAGAAGTAAGCATTCCTACATTGTCAACTAGTAACACCCGATAATTAGATATGGTATTCTCTTTGGCTTGAGAGTAGCGTATAATTTTGTACGGAATACTCTTCTCGATGTAGGACAGATGCTCTTCGGTAATATTGTGAGGAGCGATGATGAATTTCATTTGCTCTTCAAATTCTCGGATAAATGGTAGAAGCACCTCGGTATCGGGTGGCCAATTGCTCCCAACAACCATTACTTTTTCATTGTCCTTAAATCCTTCTACCAAAGAAATAGTTTCAGCTTGGTGGCAAAGAGCCGCTACACGATCAAAGCGAGTATCGCCCGCTAAAGTAGTGGAGCGAATACCAATATTTTCCAGCAACTTTCCGGTAAGTTCGTCCTGTACAAAATAGTGAGTAACCAGCCGCAACATTCGCCGGTATAAATCACCGTACCACCGAAAGGCCACTGTATCGGGACGAAGCAATGTAGAAACCGAGATACTGGGAATATTATCGTGTTTTAATGCTTTCAGATAACCGTACCAAAACTCATATTTAATAAAGATGGCCACTGTAGGGCGCACTAGTTTGACAAAGCGACGAGCATTAATGAAACCATCGAGAGGCAGATAGCAAACCAGATTAGCCAATTCATAATCTTTCCGAACCTCGTAGCCGGAAGGTGAGAAAAAAGTAACGATGATAGAAGCACTCGGATACTTCTCTTTCAAAGCCTCAATAACCGGGCGTCCCTGCTCAAATTCCCCTAACGAAGCACAGTGAAACCAGAAGCAGGGTTCGTCTTGCCGGGTTTTTGCAAAGACCTTCAACTGCTTAAATATTCCCTTGTGCTCCTGCAAAAATTTGCGGTTCTTCCGCGAAAAAGGGGCAGATAGGTATAGTCCGGCTTTTAGTAAAGTAATTCCAATCTGGTATAGCCACATAAACTAGCTGAAAAAGTATATTCCTCTAACAGTGTTCAAGCTAATTTGTCCCAAAAAAAACAAGAATCAACAAGATTGCTTCATCTTTTCCTTAAAAAATCTGGTATCAACCCGCTTTTTTGATAGAAAGCTACTCATCATTCCTTTCACTTTCTTATTTGTTGAACCAACCCTTCCTCCGCATATTGCATCCTGTACAGAGTAAACTCTTTCCCATGCGTTATTTTTATTGCTATCTTCTGTTTTTTTTAGCTACCAATGCATCCCTTGCCCAGGGGGTTCGGGGTATTATCCGCAATGAACAGGAGGAACCACTGCCTTACGCTACTATTTATATTCAGCAGCGAGAAACTGGGACTACTACCAACGACGAAGGTTACTACGAAATCCAGCTAGAACCAGGAGATTACGATTTAGTTTTCCAATATATGGGCTACGCCGCTCAATCTCAATCAATAACTGTTGGTTCGGGTTTTCAGGAACTGAATATCACGCTACCTACCCAAGCCATTCAGTTGAAAGAGGTAATTGTAGAAGCAGGGAATGAGGATCCGGCCTATACCATTATGAGGAAGGCCATTGCCAAAAGTAAATACCACCAGATGCAGGTGCAGCACTACACTGCGCAAGTGTATGTGAAGGGCGGCGGGCGAGTAAAGAAGACCCCGTTTTACTTGCGAAAACTATTGGAAAAAGAAGGGGTAGATAGCTCAACGGTATTCGTATCGGAATCGATTAGCGAAATTACGTTTGAGCAGCCTAATACGCTGGAAGAACGAGTGATCTCAGTACGTAGCTCGGGTGAAGATAATGATACTAGTCCGAACGGGTTTATCTACGGCAGTTTTTACGAACCAGAGATTGCCGGAGCCATTTCTCCGCTATCGCCCCGGGCATTTGCGTACTACCGCTTTCAGTACGAAGGCAGTTTTTATGACCGAGGGCGATCTGTTAATAAAATTCGGGTAATACCTCGTTCACAGGGTGATAATGTGTTTACCGGATTCATTTATCTTATAGAAGATCTGTGGAGCATCCATAGCCTGAATATGTTTGCTTACAAACAAGGTTTCAAAATTCTGGCTAAGCAAATTTACGCTCCTGTTCAAGAGGCGGTGTGGTTACCTGTCACCTACAATATTGACGTATCCGGAAAAATTCTGGGTATTCATTTAGAGTACAAGTATTTGGCTACGGTGAGCGATTACGATATTACACTTAATCCTGATCTGGATGTAGCGGTAGAAGTGGTCGACGAAAAAATAGACAAAGAACTGGCAGCTGCCCTTATTCAGGAAGAAAAGCTGCAAGCCCAAGCGGATACCCTTAGTAACAGTGAAGCGGACAAATTATTTCGGCAGGAGCAGAAGCTCACCCGAAAGCAGCTTCGTAAAATGTTGCGGGAATATGAAGACGACTTGGAAGAAGAATCCGAAATGGAAGATGTGGTCTCGATCACTGGCATGACGGTTGACTCTACCGCGGCCAAATCTGATTCGGCTTACTGGGCTCGGGTACGTCCGGTTCCGCTAAATGAAATGGAGCTCAACAGCTACCGTAAGCTAGATAGCTTGGCAGTGATAGAACGAGAGGAGGAAGAGAAAGAGAAAGAAAAAGAGAAGCAAGATAGGAAAGGCAAATCGGGTGATGGCTTTGATTTAGGAAAGCAATTTTCATTGGGCAAGCGGGTTTCGTTCCGGTTTAATCTTCCAATACCCTACTACAATACTGTTGAGGGATTTAACATTACCCTACCCATCAACTTCAGCATAAAGTTGGGTGATTCTACCTCTATTAATCCTCAATTACTACCTCGTTATGCTTTTGCTCGAGAAAGACTGACGGGTAAGGCAGTTATTCCTTGTTCGTTTAACAAAAAATGGAAAGTTACCGCGGAAGGCGGGCGGTTTGTGAGTCAGTTCAATGAGAATGAGCCGATTAGTCCGCTACTGAATACGGTGTTCACACTACTAGGTAAGCAGAACTTCATGAAGATTTATGAGAAGTCTTACGGAAAGCTGAACGTTCGCCACCGCCCCGGCGATAAGCTAACGTTACGATCATCGTTAGAATGGGCTGAACGCTACCAACTGTTCAACAATACTGATTATGCGCTGTTTGACCGCAGTCGGGAATACACACCCAATGCTCCGCCCAATGTGGAAACTACCGTTGACTTTCCAATGCATCAAGCACTCGTCTTTAGCGTATCGGGCGAGTATGAGCCATTCTTGAAGTACCGCATTCGCAATGATGAGAAACGCGTGATTAAAAACTCATCCCCACAATTTCGCTTCACCTATCGTAAGGGAGTTTCCTCGCTGCTTGCCAGTGATGTAGATTACGATTTTCTAGAGATTGGAGCCAAGCATCAATTTGATATTGGCGCGCGGGGACGGCTATTTGCTAACGTTTACGCTGGTAGCTTCCTGAACAACCGCCAAACCTATTTTATGGATTTTCAGCACTTTGCCGGTAACCGTATTTTCCTGCAAGAATCTGATCCGGTAGGCAGCTATCGTCTGCTAGACTACTACCTATATAGCACTGAGCAAAGCTACTTCGCCAGTCATCTGTACTACCAACTCCGTAAGTTTTTACTTACCCAGATTTTTGAAGTCCGAATGTTAGGATTGAAGGAAAATTTCTTCGTTAATTACCTAAAAACGGAGGCTTCGCCTCATTACACTGAATTAGGCTATAGCCTGGATAATATTTTCCGCTTTTTCCGAGTAGAGGCCGTCGCCAGCTTCAATGATACTGACTACGTTGACTTTGGCGTTCGCATTGGTATTTCTACTAGTTTGGAGAATATGTTGGAGTAAACGAATCAGCAAAACTACTAGGGTGCTTATACTAATATCGAGTCAGTATTGCGCTCCTAATAGAAAGGCATTGAATCCATTCCCCCTTTGAAAAAGGGGGTTAGGGGAATTTTTTTCGTTGATCTTTTTCAGAAGGCGCACTAATCAATCAATATTGATATTAGTAATGACTAAACAGTATATTCTCGTTAAGAATCCTTCCCGCGGATATTGCGTTAAATAACTTTTGTAAAAGCAATTAACAGCATTACTCAAAAAAAGAAATATGGAACGAGACTACATTATGAGGCATGTTGAGCAATTAGGTAAAGTGATGGCTCGCATTGTGGAAACTTTTTTGAGATTGAAATCCAATACTCAGGTGTTTCAAGGTATTGAGGTAGCCAATCAGCAGATGAAAGATGAGCTAGATATTGACATTGATTATCTGCTTGAATTAGACAGAGCTGCGCTGAAGGCCTATCTACTAAAGCGGAATATCACAGCTACCAACTTTGAAACCCTATCGGATTATCTCAGAGGAGTGGCCGAACATAAGTTGTCTACCGACCAAAAGGAAGCTGAAACGTATCTTACCCAAGCTATTACTTTGCTAGAGCTTGCTGACGAAGTATCAGCTACGTACTCTTTTGAAAGAATGGATAAGAAGACAGCTTTAGAAAAACTGCTGCATCGCTAATTTAGTTAGGCCCATCGCCAGGTACTTTAA
>CAKZPJ010000687.1 GCA_937138955.1 uncultured Flammeovirgaceae bacterium
TGCCAGGCGATTTGATAGCGCAATTTCTTCAATTCTTCGGAAGACTCCCTGCGCTTCTGAATTTTGTGTTCCAGCACTAATATAAAACTTTGTATCTTTATTTAAAGTGTAATCGGCACTAAGGTAAGCACCCGAACTACGTTGGGCTTTGCCTATATCAGGATTAGTAGTTCGCGCATTTATCTGGAATAAAAGAAGGGAATTATTATTTATATAATCATTTTCACTAAAGACATACGAAGATTTTTGGAAACGCCTTGATTGGTTATAAAATCCAGAAAATCTAGCTCGAAATCGACCTCCTTCGTAGTAGCTAATACTTCCCTGATAGGCATGATTTGCATTTAAACCAATACGAGCATTTGCTTGGGTTTTTAACCCCATTCCATTATCTGACTTTGTAACGATATTGATTATTCCTTCAGATGCTTCAGGCCCATACCAAGCTCCGTGCGGAAAACGAACAACTTCGATTTGTTTGATGTCTTGCAAATCAATAGGTAGAGTCTCCCACCATACTGACTGCTCCATAAAATTATAATACGGAACTTCATCCACCATAAGCAGCACAGTATTTCTATTGCTGAGTCCTTCATCGGCGAATGATGACCCTCTCAGGTGCAAGATATAATTACCGTTAGTACTCTGGCGGACCACAAAATCTGGTGAAAAACGTAGAACTTCTAGCAGTGTGGTAGCACCCGATTGCAAGATGTCGTCTTGTGTAATAAGTGTGTGGCTAATAGCAGCCTTGCCAATATCCTGGCGTTTTTTGGAAAGTATATAGACCGACTGGCTTACTTCTTTATCGGGCCGTAGCTCCATACCCAATATGTCTTCTTCTATTGTTAGCGTATAGGATGCCGAATCCAATGCTTGAGATGTAGCCTCACCAAGTACACAAAAAATAAATACAGTTAATGCTATAACCCCTTTTTTCGCCATGACTGATTGTCAACAAACACCACTCTAATAGAGGTGTATCTGTTAATTAAAACAAACTTTGTGGACCATAAAATATTCGTTGCAAAATAAAGAGTAAGCACATTATTATTATGTAAAGTTCCTCCTCCAAAGCACCCGCGTAGGGTATTTAATATTTTCGTAGTTGGACAGTGCTACTCTATCTCAATCCAATCAATTCGCATCAATTCATCGTTGCCTCCTGAGAATTTCAGCCAAATATTCTGAGGGCCGGCACTGAGATTCAACGTAGTAGAGGGCTTTGGATTTATCCAATCATCCCAATCTGAGCCATCTGGGACAAATACTAGTAATGGGTTATTATTATTCTCGTGTCTAACAGTTATAGTAGTGAGGCTCCCAGAGTTATTAGCGACCCTAAACTTCAGATCGTATGAACCGGCACTGGGTACATTTATCCGATAAACTACCGAATCATCCTTTTGAATAGAACCTAGATAATACCCCCCGGAAGCCACTGATGATTCTACCTGAGCAGTACCCAAGTTTTGAGTAAAGTTTTCTCCCTCAACGAAACCAGGAACCCCGAGTAGAGGTATCTCTTTGGTTACTACACTAATTACATTCGAGTATTCAGATATATTATCACCTATTACCGCTCGCACCCGATAGTAATACGTAGTAGAAGTCAGTAATTCATCAACGATTAATGATGTTCCCGCTACTGTTAAACCTTCATATCCCGTTACAAATACTGTGAAATTAGCATCAGTAGCTACATCTAACAGATAACTATTGGCACCGGGCACAAGTGTCCACTTAGTATACATTTCATAGCCGCTTACGTTGGATGGCTCTTGAGCAACGGGAGGATCAATGCTGCTAGTTGTAGCGTTTGAGATTTCCGAATAAGCTGAACTGGTGTAGCTATTATGCGCTTTCACTCGAAAATAATAGCGGGTATCAGCTAGTAGGTTGTCTATGCTCAACGATGTGCTACTAACAGACTTTTCTTCAAAGTTGCTAAGAATACTCGTAAACTGCTCATCAATAGCTACATCAACAGTATAGTACGAGGCGTCAGGCACTACATCCCAGATAACGTTGAAACTGGTATAAGTAATATTGGTGACTAGTAGGTTACTTGGTTGCTCTAAAGCAGCCAAGTACTGGCTCATAACATTGGAGTAAGCCGAAACATTACCGTCCTTTACTGCCTGAACGCGGTAATAGTAGGTTTGATCGCCAGCAAGTTCTGCTATATTGTATGTAGTATCAGTAATTTCATCTACAGAAAGAAGCAAAGTAGAGAAATCTGGATAAGTACTTACTTCTAATGCATAAGTATCAATATTACTTGCTGATGTCCAGGTTGCCGTGAATGACGTACTACTCAAGTTACTACCCTCATTTAAAGTAGGAATGGGCAGAAGTGAAGTAGTTATTACTCCATTTTTAGAATACTCAGAAAAAGACTTATCACTATGAGCTCTTACTCTAAAGTAGTAAGAAGTATTTGGGTCTAAGTCAGTCACAGTAAATGAGGTACTTTGAGCAAGCTCATCTTTTACTACATACGCTGTTTCGTTGACGAATAGCGGATCTGTTGTAACCTCTACAGTATAATGAATAGCACCTATCACTGATTGCCACTGAAAAGTGAACTCATTTTGTACATTATTCGGGACTTCTGATATAATTGGTTGAGTAAGTCTAGTGGTAGTTAGATGAATTACGTTAGAGTAACCCGAAATAATATCGCTATCTCGGGCCTTAATACGGTAAAAGTAGTCTTGATCTACTTTAAGACCATTCTTTACAATCACGAAAGTGTCCTCAGTAACAATACGCTGTAGCGAAGTAGTTTCAGTGAAATTGATATCGGTTCCCACCTCTATTTCATACGTTTTTGCTTCGGCTACTTGTTGCCAGCGAGCGATAAATTGATTAGTACCAATTTCAGCAGCCACTATAGCGGCTGGAGCCGGCATACCCAATGTTTTGACTGTAGCAATATTGGAATATCTGGTTTGCTCACCTGTGCTAAGATTCGCTACTAAACGGTAATAATAAGTATGAGCGATTTTAAGCCCTTTCACAGTATAAGCAGTATCTAGTACTTCTATGGGCGATTCTGTAATTAAAAAGCTATCCTCAAATGATCCATCAGTTGCCACTTCCAAGAGATAACTACTAGCACCTAATAGAGGATGCCAAGTTGCGGTAAATGCAGTTGTTTTTACATTTTCCCCTGGTGTAGCTACAGGCACAGGATCAATAAACTCTTGTATCTCTGGAGTACATCCAAAAAATATTGCATAAATACTGTAAAGTATTATTGCTATCTTGAGAAGCCTACTCATTTAAATATGTTTGTTCATACCAAATATAGATAAAATCAAATACGATTACAGATAACAAGTATACTCGCTCCTGGCCTATAGCCTATCACTATGTATGTTTTAAGTGCATAGGAACAACATGAGTAGCCCAACGTGTAAATAATTGCTGCTATTTTTGATCCAAGCTAGCCTAGATAGCTAAATGGGACAGTTATCAGGATTAATCAATTTTATTAGACATTGTAAGGTTAATGTCATATTGGCAATCTGGCCAGTTGAGAATAAAATTAGTAACCACTACTACTGTGCCAATCACTAAAAACAATTAGATCTATTATATTACATATTTATATAATTTTTTGTATATATATTATATTTGTAATCATATAACCATATGTGTGCTACAGCTATTTTAAATTTGAGAAGGTCAAAAGGATACATATTTAGATAGTAAGTAGATATGTTAATAATACTGCAATTAAATTAATATGATGCTGAAAGATGCTTCCCCCGAAAATAGCTTAATAAGCAAGGAGAAATATGACTTTGCTAGGAAATTGCTAAGAAGCTATACGGACATAGTATTAGTTTTTGACGAAAATCTAAATGTCTGTTTTGCTAATAATTGCGCTGAAGACCTATTGAATTGTGAAAAGAAGGCTCTAATAAACCAGCACATCACTCAGGTTTTTCCCAAACGGCAACACCGATTGCTAGAATCGATGATTGAAAGCGTAGAGAAAGGGAAAGATATACGAGAGCGAAGAACGTATTTACACGTTAGAAGGAAGAGAAACATACCAGTATCGCTAAGCTTCACATTTATACAATCTAAGCATCCTTTTAAATACATACTTGTTGCCAAAGATCAGCAGCAGTATACAAAGGCAACTGATGCACTCAAGCAAAAAAACGAAGAGCTTAAAACACTTATTTACCGAGCATCGCACGATTTAAAGGGGCCACTGGCTTCTGTTAAAGGGCTATTCAACTTATTAGAAGATGAACCCGAAGACACTGAAACGTTAAAGTACTATCTGGCTCTAATAAAAAAGAGTGTAGACAAACTAGAGGATACACTCTTCGGATTGCTAGAGCTAGGGCTTTCTACTAAAAAGGATTTACAGTACACCTCGTTTAATATCAGAGACTGTCTGGAAGAAATTATCGGCCGGTTTGAAAACTATCCTGGGCGGAAAGATGTAATTGTTCATCTTACTGCAAATGAAGATTTGACATTGCATACCGAGAAGAAAATATTTCAGTCCATTTTCCAGAATTTGGTAGAGAACAGTATCAAGTATCGTAAACCTGATCAGAATGATGCTGTGACAAAAATATCAGTTCGTCGTTATAAATACGGTATTAAAATTAAAGTAAAGGATAATGGTCTGGGTATGGACCGTAATTTACAAAAACGAGCTTTTGATATGTTTTATCGGGGCCATGAACATGCAGAAGGAAGTGGTTTAGGACTGTTTATTGTAAAAAATAACGCTGAAAAACTGAGTGGCGAGATAAAAGTCAAATCTAGTCTTAATATGGGCACGGAGATACAAGTATACCTGCCTGATATGCAAAAGATTGAGAAAGAAAGCGCAAAATCTTCAGTAAGCAGTAAAACTTCTTCCAATTAGAAGGAATGAAATAAGTTTCGTATTGATATACCGACTTTTACTCGGATAATAGTCGCTGTGGCATTTCACTACAAGCAGGGTTAGGGCACTATTAATCGCTCTATTCATTCCGCAAAAAAGATAAATCAGCTTAATTTTTTGCTCATACAGAAGTCCTGCTTTTGACTGATGGGTAATTCTTTTATCTTTATTTGCACCCATAAAATCAACCTAATGCTACTTCGTATCACGTATATCGTACTGTGCCTAAGTTCGACCTTCTTTCTATTCAGTTGTCAGGAAAGTGCTGAACCAGAAAAACGCCCTAATATTTTATTTGCCATTAGCGATGACCAATCGTTTCCCCATACCAGCTTTCATGGTGCTTCGTGGGTCAATACACCAGCCTTTGATCGGGTTGCTCAGGAAGGAATTTACTTCTCCAACTGCTACGCCGGTTCACCGGGTTGCGCCCCGTCGCGTAGTTCTATTGTAACGGGTCGCTACCACTGGCAAAATGAGCAAGCAGGGCAACACGCAGCGGGTTGGTTTGATAAGTATGTCCCCTTTGTTGACTTATTAGCTGCGAACAACTACCACACTGGCTACACTGGTAAAGGAGTGGGTCCGTTTAAGTATGGCGAATCGCCGCTTCGTAGCCAGAATGCAGCGGGTGAAGCCTATAACCAAA
>CAKZPJ010000688.1 GCA_937138955.1 uncultured Flammeovirgaceae bacterium
ATCATTACTATTGAGGACATGCCCTCGGTAACTGATTTTACTGCGACGGTGCAAATTCAATCTTCCCGACCGGTATTTGGCTCTAATTATGAGTCTTTGGTATTTAATTTTGCTGATAGGAACTGGAATTTTCGCTATGCTGAAGACCAACCCCTTATTTTCAACCCCAATGCCTTCACCGATAATATCACCAGCTTACTCTCCTTCTATGCTTACATTGTTTTAGGAATGGACTATGATTCATTCAGCAATCTGGGGGGCCAACCCTACTTTGAGCTAGCGCAACAAATTGTGGTAAACGCCCAACAACAAGGGGGCGGCTGGGATCAGTTCGGGGGGAACCGCCGAAACCGCTATTGGCTAGTAGAAAATATGATTAACCCTCAGATGATTCCAATTCGGGAGGGACTTTATCAGTATCACCGTCAGGGTTTAGATATTTTTGCTGATGAAGAAGATGAGGGACGGAGCAATATTTTGGAAGCTTTGCAAGGCATGGAGGAAGTCAGCAAACTTTTTCCTCAAGCAATTGCCATCATCTCCTTTTTTGATGCTAAAAACGATGAGTTAATTAGCGTTTTCACCAAAGGCGATCCCGCTGACCGACGAGCAGCGTACAATACGCTTGTAGCCATTAATCCCTCCGAAACTGATAAGTATCAGGTCATCATTCAGTAAGTCAGAACAATCTTCTCATAAAATTTATATACTTTATTCTTATCGTAAGAATTTTATTCTTTAATTTTGTATACTGATACTTAGTTAAGAATGAGGTGCTGGCATCAGAATATCTTCCATGTTCTTAAACCAAGTTTCGCAATTTGCTGTTGTACCTTTACCTTTTTTCAAAACCGGTCAGATAGCGATAGTTAAATAGCAATGTATGCTGCAAAGTCTTACCATAAAAAATTATGCACTCCTTCAGGAGCTTGAAATGCGGCCTTCTGATGAGCTTAATATGATTACGGGCGAAACCGGAGCTGGAAAGTCTATCATGCTCGGAGCAATTGGATTATTACTTGGAAATCGCGCTGATACTCGCTCTCTGTATTCTGAAGATCGGAAATGCATTATTGAAGGTGTATTCACGATTAATAAGTTTAGTCTCGAGTCCATTTTTGATCAGGAAGAGCTAGACTATGATCCGATTTGCATTCTCCGTCGAGAAATTAGCCCCAGCGGTAAGTCGCGGGCATTTGTAAATGATACTCCGGTGAGGCTAGAAACTATGCGGGGCATTGGTCACCTATTGGTTGATATTCATAGCCAGCATGATACGCTTTTATTAGGGGACAACTCGTACCAACGCGAGGTAATTGATGCTTACGCTGTTAATGAGAAAAAACGGAAAGCATACTTTAAGAAGTATCAACAGTACCGCCGAGCCAAGCAGGAATTTGAGCGAGTAAGAACTGAAGCTTCGCGTCTCCGTCAAGAAGATGATTATAATCGCTTCTTATTGGAAGAGTTACATCGAGCAACACTGCAAGACGGTGAACAGGAGAGGTTGGAAGAAACGATACAGGTGATGGAAAATGCTGGCCACATTCAGGAGCAGCTACAAACTATTCAGTTGCTGTGCTGTGGCGAAGACGTTTCGGTAGATCAACTCTTAACTCAGATGAAGCAAGCGGTTACTAGGATCACTGGCTTTTCACCGGCTTACGAAGCGATCTACCAGCGGATTGAAAGCTGCCTCATTGAATTACGAGATGTTAGTGGCGAGGTAGAAATCGAAGCTCTAAAGATAGACTTCGATCCGGAAAAAGTAGAGGCTACCCGCGAGCGACTTGATCTTCTGTACAAACTTCAGCAGAAAAATCAACGAAGCTCAGTAACTGAACTTTTGCAGTTGCAACAGGAACTGGAAGAGAAGGTAGACCAAGTAAGTAATTTGGATGAAGAAATCGATCGTCTGAAACAAGTACATCACGTTTCTCATCGTGAAATGCAAGAAGCAGCTGAGAAGCTAACCAAATCGCGCCAGGCAATATTTGCTCCTTTGGCTAAGGAGTTAACCAGACTGCTCAGAAATTTAGGTATTCCAGATGCAATGGTAGCCATTGAACGGCAAGAAACTGAGCCTACTGATACGGGTACCGATGAAATTATGATATTGTTTAGTGCCAATAAAGGGATTGCTCCTCAGGAACTACGCGGAGTAGCATCAGGTGGGGAGTTTTCCCGATTGATGTTCTGTATCAAATATATTTTAGCCCGTAAAACATCGCTACCAACCATTATTTTTGATGAGATTGATACCGGGGTTTCTGGGGAGATTGCCATTAAGATGGTAAACATGATGAAGGAGATGGCTAATAAGCACCAAGTGATTGCTATCAGCCATCTACCCCAGGTTGCCGCCAAAGGAGATGCTCACTACTTCGTGTACAAAGATAATAGCTCCGAGAAGTCGGTTTCTAATATCCGACGCCTATCAGAAAAAGAGCGTGTGGAAGAGATTGCCAAAATGCTGGGCGGCAACAACCCGTCAAATATCGCTTACGAAAACGCGAAGGAGCTTCTCTCATATTGAGGTTTTAGGCCTTAATTTATCAGGGTTTGAATTTGACTTTAGGGGTGCTGTTTACAAAAGCAACTCTAAACCTAGTTTGGTTAACTGATGAGCATGATGGCGTAGCTAGTTGCGTTTCGGGAATCTGTAATTTCCTATGGCTCCAAAGCATTATTACTTCTCAAAACGCAGCCACTGCCCACTGTATGCCTCTAGGGCAATTTTATCACCTAGCTCTAGGGTCTCACCCAAGATCGGGGCAACGACACTTTTGTACGAGTAGTCGCGAAAGTTTAACGTCACCTCTTTCGCCTCATCATCATTGATGAAAAAGTAGTGGTCTGCCTCTGGTGCAGCGATGCGGTACACAATAGCATCTTCGCAAGCGTAAGGTGATTCCAACCCGCCTAACGTATGCGCTATCGTCCAGTTTTCCATGAAGTCGTTACCGGGTTCATTCATCGCAAAACTAGCATCGGTAGCAATGAGTACCGCCGTGCCTTTACCGTATTTATGTTCCGTCACAGCAGGCTTGCCCAATTTGAAACGCTCAACGACCGTGGCCGAAGTTTCATCAATATCAAAGACAAAACCATCCAGTTTGTGATCATTAATGTGCTGAGGGACGTTGTTAGAATACTGCATATCGGCTACGGAAGCCCCAAAAAGCTTTTCAAAGGGGGTTCCTTTTCCGGTCTTAAGCACCCGTCCCTGGGCGTCCCACCAGGCACCAGGCGCATCCAGTACGAGGCGACCACCATCTTTTACATACTGCTCCAATATGGGGAACAGCTCATCATTGATTGCGCTTTGGGCAGGTAGGTAGATTACTTTGTACCGTTTGCCCAAGCCTTTTTCCAAATCAATCGGGGTCACATGCTCCCACGGCACATTGGCATTGATCAGGGCGCGGCTTATGCCTATTCGAGCTTTGATGGGATAATGCTTAAAGTGCGTACGGCCCGGCCCAGATACTGCCGACCAGATCGCTTCATTGTCCCAATTGACCAATACCCCTACGTAGGGCTCTTTATGGGCCGCCCAGATTTCATCACGGTACTTGTCGGCAGCCTTGGCTATTTTACCCGCACGAATGGCTCGGGGGCCGGGTTCCAGCTGACGGTTGAGTAGGGCGTATTCACCCG
>CAKZPJ010000689.1 GCA_937138955.1 uncultured Flammeovirgaceae bacterium
CAGGCGGCTACCATACCCATTGTGCAGAGTATGGGTGACCAATGGTTTCGCCCAATTGACGTATGCGTGGCTCCTGATGGTTCACTACTTGTGGCCGACTGGTACGATCCCGGCGTAGGTGGTGGAGCAGCCGGTGATGCAGAGAAAGGGCGTATCTTCCGAGTGGCTCCGCCCAATACTAAATACGTCGCTCACTACCAGAAAATTGAGCGTATTGATGCAGCTATTGACGCGCTAAAAAACCCGAACATGGCTATGCGTTATGAGGGGTGGACATTCCTTCATCAGCAGGGTGCTTCCGCTGAGCAGGCTCTGGCAGATCTGTGGCAGAGTGATCATTCAGTTCATCGGGCTAGAGCACTCTGGTTATTAGGATTTATTAATGCAGAAAAATACGTGAAAGAAGCATTGGACGACGATGATCCCAATCTGCGAATCACAGGCATACGAGTAGCTCGCCAGCAAAGCATGGATTTGCCTAAGTTGGTTATGAAGATGGCCAATGATCCATCGCCAGAAGTGCAGCAAGAATTAGCGATTGCGCTGCGCTACGAAACCTCTAAGGAAGCAGGGCAAGCTTGGGCTACATTAGCCGATAACTACCAATCGGGCGACCGCTGGATGCTGGAAGCCTTAGGCATTGGTGCAATGGATAACTGGGATCATGCCTTCGATGCCTGGCGAGCGTCAGCGTCAGAATCAATAGAAGAAAAGGACAAAGACCTCATCTGGCGAGCTCGTACCAACGAGGCACTTGAACCTCTAGCAACCATTATCACCAATACTACTACTTCGGTAGATGAAATTCCCCGCTACTTCCGGGCGTTTGACTTTCATCAGGGTCAGCAGAAAAACGAAGTGTTGATGCAACTGCTTACTAGTGATAAACCACAACGTCAAGAAGCGATCAACCGGCTAGTACTGCGTCACTTGGATACGGATCAAATTCAGCCCACCCCAGGATTCATGGCCGTTGTTCGCGAAACGCTGGAGCAGAATCCAGGCACGATGGATTACGTAACTATCGTAGATCAATTCAAGCTTACCGATTATACCTCCGAACTACTAAAACTACTTTCATCCGACAATCCTGACGTAGCTTTATTAGCCGGAAACGTTTTACTGAAGGAGCCATTTTCAGCAAGTGCTCAAGTACGACAGCGGGTGTATCAGGATACCGCCGAGGCTGCGGCTATTGTGCCACTACTAGCGCAGATCAATGAAAAGTCGGCTCTAGATCTGCTAACCGATTTTGTGTTTTCTGACCAGTTAGCCGAAGTACACCGCAAAGAAGCTATTCAGGGATTAGGGAACTCTTGGACAGGAGAAAACTACCTACTGGACTGCGTTAAGAAGGCATCTTTTCCCGAAAGCTTAAAACCAGTAGCGGCCAGCGTATTGTTCAACGTATACCGTAGTGGAATTCGTCAGGCAGCTGCTAAACATCTGCCTGCCCCCGGTGGTCGCGAAGGAAAACCACTGCCGCCTATTCGGGATATGGTGAGTCGAGCGGGCAATCCTCAGCAAGGGCAAATAGTATTTCAAAACTTATGCACCTCCTGTCATCAGGCAGAAGGCGAAGGGATCAACTTCGGTCCCGCTCTTAGTCTGATTGGTAACAAATTACCCAAAGAAGGGCTGTACCGAGCGATTATCTATCCTAACGAAGGGGTAAACTATGACTACGAAGGCGTTAACCTGCTACTAGCGGATGGTAGCCGGGCGATGGGCATCGTAGAAAGTGAGAACAACGAAACTGTAGTACTACGCCAAATGGGCGGCAGCCGAAAAACCTACCCCAAGAGTGATATTCAGTCTCGAGAGCGGTTAGAGCAGTCACTCATGCCCAATCTGGCTACTGCCATGAGCGAAGAGCAGCTCGTGGATTTAGTGGGATATTTGAGTACGCTAAAGTAACTTTAACGCTCACAGAATTACACTACACTCATGCAACAACCAACAGAAAATAAAACAGCAATCAGACTTCTACTGACAGCTATTGTGGTAGGCATCTTTCCTTTTACTAGCTTTAGTCAAGCTACTAACGGTGACAAAAGTGCGGAAAGCCAATCAATCATTAAGGACATGATGGCCGAGAAGCACGTGGTCGGAATGGCTATCACAATCATTCAAAATGGGGATACAGTATGGAGCGAGGGCTTCGGCTTCGCCGACCTGGAAAGCCAAACGAAGGTAAACCCAGCCACCACCTTATTCCGAGTAGGCAGTGTATCTAAGCCGTTTACTTCTACCGCAGTGGCTAAATTATACGAGCAGAAGCAACTGAACCTAGACGACGAAATTCATCAACACGTTCCCTACTTTCCTAAAAAGAAGCATCCTATAACAATACATCACCTAGCCAGTCACACCAGTGGTATTCGTCACTACAGCGGTGAGCCCGAGGAGTATTGGAATCAGAAGTTTTTTGGTTCGGTAAAAGAAAGTCTCACGATGTTTCAGGATGATTCGCTGTTGTTCGAACCGGGTGAGAAGTTCCGCTATTCCAGCTTCGGGTACAACACACTTTCCGCAGTTATTGAAGGAGCATCAGGTAGCGATTACCTGAGCTATCTGGATGAAGCGATATTCACCCCGTTGGGTATGCACCATACCATTGCGGATTTTACCGACAGCATCATCGTAGGCCGTAGTGAACCCTACCAATACGATACCATTTCAGGTTCAATCATCAATACCGATTTTGTGGATAATAGCTATAAGTGGGCTGGCGGCGGCTTGCTTTCTACCACCGAAGATATGGCCACGTTTGCCTGGGCTTTCCACAACAACCAGATTGTGAGCGAAAGTACTAAACAACGCTTTACCCAACCTATTCAATTCAATAGTGGCGAATACCACGCGTATGCACTCGGCTGGGCTAGATCAGCCGATTCTTCTGATCCTGATTACGGGCACGGGGGCACCGCCATTGGAGGAAAAGGTAGCATCAAAATATACCCCGAAAGCAACCTGGTGATAGCCATAGCCGCTAACGTTTGGAAAGTTGGGTATCGCGATGAAATTAATCAAGTTATCAAGTTGTGGCTCAATCGATAAATTTAAATTACTACTAACCACATACCTACTATGACCTACTCCCGCATCCTGCCTATTCTGCTGTATCTCTCATTTCTGCTTTCGGTAAATACCTTGGCTCAAAACAAATGGCCTCCCAATATTATTTTCATTCTGACTGATGATCAGCGCGGAGATGCGTTAGGCTACGCGGGTAACGATATTATTCATACGCCGCATATGGACTCGCTAGCGCAGCAGGGACTATACTTCAAGAACGCTTTCGTCACTACGCCTATTTGTATGGCTAGTCGAGCCAGTGTTATGACCGGTCTGTACGAACGTACCCACCAACATACATTCTTTACTCCACCCTTGCAGAAAGAATACGTCAATATGTCTTACCCTAAATTAATGAAAGATGCAGGTTATCGAACAGGCTTATTTGGGAAATTTGGGATGACCTTTGAGGATAAATTGGATACGCTGGTATTTGATGAATTTTACAATACCGGAACCAGCGGCTACTTCCGGTTACAAGGCTACGGAGCCAAAGATATTGTGCACCTTACTGATCTCACTACTGATAAAGCACTGAATTTTATTCAGAACAATCCAGCAGACAAGCCTTTTTGTCTTTCGCTCAGCTACAATGCCGCTCACGCTGATGACTCTCATCCTCAACAGTATTTCTGGCCAGAACGTAACGATCATCTGTACCAGAATATTGAGATTCCCCGAACTGAGTTGCACCAGAATAAGTACTTTAAGCAGCTTCCGGAATTTTTGCAGGACAGCTTATTTATGGGTGTCTATCGCTACCAATGGCGCTACAATACGCCCGAAAAATATCAACAAATGGTGAAAGGACACTATCGCTTAATCTCTACCATCGACGATAACTTGGGCCGATTAAGAAGTCTTTTAAATAAGCAGGGAATCGCTGACAATACCATTATCATATTCATGGGTGATAATGGCTATTTTATGGGAGAAAGAGGATTGGCCGGAAAATGGCTGATGTACGAAAACTCTCTACGAGTGCCACTTATCATCTACGATCCTACGACTAGCAATGCACGAACCGTAGAGGAAATAGCGCTCAACATTGATATCGCTCCCACCGTGCTAGATTACGCGGGTATAGCTATTCCTAAGCAAATGCAAGGGCGTAGTCTTCGTAAGTTTGCGCAGGACGAAGTAGCAGATTGGCGAACTGAATTTCTGTGCGAACACCTCTACGACCGTCCCTGGATTCCTAAAAGTGAAGGTATCCGTACCGAAGAGTGGAAATACTTCCGATACATTGACCATTCAGAAGCTGAAGAACTTTACAATCTTGCCGAAGACCCGTTAGAGTTAGTTAATCTGATTGACGATCCGTCGCAACAAAAAAGAGTAGCTGTGTATCGGCAAATGTTGGATGAAAAAATAAGTGATCTGAAAGCAGAGCGAGTAGAATACTATTAATTCAGATTATCAAAAATATCAAATCTGCCACCAACGAAATCTGGATAACAAAGATCAAGATGCTCATATTATCTGCATATTTAAATCCCAGCACCAGTATAATAATTGCCAATAATGGTACTACCAAGCCGGACAGAACTCGCAGGGAATAAAGGCTCTTGCTTTCAGAAGTAATTAGGCCATAGCCGTTAATTTCTTTGAATAGTAGAGATACTTGATACTGGATTTCCTGGCCTTCTTGTACCGTTTGGGCAAACTCTTCGGAAACAGAAAATCGGTAGTTAGTCGTGAGTATTCGGTACGAATAGTGGTAGTTACGAGCAGCATTGTAGTACTGCTGTAATTCTTTTTCAACGTCAATAACTTTATCGGTATAGTTTGCACCAGGCCAGGCAAAATCGAGTATAATTGATAGTGCCAGCAGAATAAATAGTGTATGAATTATTTGGACCCATCTACGCTGCATCTTTCCCAGATCATTACATTAACTCTATTTAACTGCCTTTTTATACATACCGAAGAACAGAAAAGGCAGAAATCCGATACTAAACAGGATGACTCCTATTGCTAGCAACAAGGCTGCTCCTTGCAAGTGCATCATCTTGAATAATAACGATAGTCCGGTAATGATCGCACTGGCAAAACCAAGAATGATCTTCAACCTTTCTGACAGTACTTTACCTACACTGGCCTTGTAGCGATCGAGGGCAAACATGGGGAGAAATATCATAGTAAAACCAAGAAACCCATAATTGAATAAGTTACCACCACCCGGCCAGCGTAATAGCGTAAACAACCAACCTACACTAAGGCAAATAGAGGCAATTAGCCCAATGGAATACATAACTTTCTTCATGATAATTATCTTTGGAGCATTTAGTAAGTGCATTGTCTCCTACTGAATCTCATCTAATTAGATTCTTTTTTATTCTTTCAAAAACCTGCTAAGGCTAGCACAAACAATATTATCATCATCATAAGCATGTCCTTTACCTTCATAAATGTAAACATGATTAGTGCTATCGTGTCTTCTGATTTCGCTCAATCGATTTTCTAAAGCTCTTGCGTGCCAGATAGTGGTTTTTTGATCCTCTGTGCCTTGATGAACTTCAAATGCAGGTAGATTATTTAAAAAGTAGTAAGGGGAGCTGGTAATGAGACGTTTCCTGATCTCTTCAGGACTGGCTTTTGGTGTATAAAAAGCCCGGCTATAAGAATTACCCACTATTTCGTTATCTACCACATACCGGTCTAAAAATTTCGTGTGCGTCGAAGTGGCTATGATGTAATCAGATTTATTCGTTAGCCCACCTATGATCAATGCAACAGTTGCGCCTCTACTGGTGCCCATTGTCAACGTTTTGACATTCGTGGTTTTGTTATACATCAATTTTACAACCTCCAGAAATGCCACAGCATCTTCGGCTGCGCCCATCCAGACATCTCCTGCATATCCTTCAGAACGGAAGCAAAAATCTTCCCCTCTCACTATATTGCCCCGGAAGGATGGCATGATCGAAATGTAGTTATCTAAAAGTTTACGACACTTTCCGCTCGACAAACGATTTATATCACTTGTTTTCAACACATCAATTCCTGTTCCACCTCCCATAAGACCTAGCAAGATGGGGGCTTGAGAAATATTAACGCCTTTGGGGATTCGAATCAGGCCGTAGTGTTTCCGTCCATTAACCAAGTGAGATATAACCTTAAGCGTATCCCCATTGGGCCGTACTTCAGAAAATTCTATTTGTATTTGACTGGGTGTGAAATCCTTTTCTCGCCATTCTGTCAAAATAGCATTCAACTCATTCGCAGTGGGCTCCTTAAGCAACTCTTCCATCGCGATGCCCGGATCGGGATTAATTGGATAGGTAGTTGCATCCTCGTACCCCACACAATCATTTACTCCTACATCTACCAGATAACTAAAATTTCTATCATAATGAATAAAGTATACGTCAAGGAGCAGGAAGTAAAGAACGAAGACCGTAAAAAAGTGAAACTTGTTGGTATACGATATTGATAGAGGCAGGATGAGAACCGGCACAAATCCAAAAGTAATAATTGCGCTAGCAAGACCTAGAGGCAGCATATGCGGGAAGTAGATTCTTGCTATTAGAAAAAATGTCATTACTCCACTAAGGATCACTAGCGCCAAATTTTCGGCTTTGTTTTCTTTTGGGCTCGAGAAAACCATCGTAGCAAAGAATATCAGATAGAATAAGGCCAGAAACAGCAAGCCATAAGTAATAACCCAACCGGAAAAAGGAACTATCCCAGCCATGCCGAAAAGCCCTAAAGCCGAAACTCCGGCGACTATTGAAAGTATAGTAATTAGGAG
>CAKZPJ010000690.1 GCA_937138955.1 uncultured Flammeovirgaceae bacterium
AAAAGTGAAGGCGGAGTACGATGGCTGCGAGCGGACTAAAGTAGGCACTAACTTCGGCTCGGAAGCTCACCTTAAGTGGTTTCAGGATGAGATGCTAGCCGCCAAAGATTCGGGCCAGGTGGTGGTATGGCTATCGGGCATCCCGTATATCAACCACGAAGGCGGGCCAAACTACGATTGCGATGAAGACGATGACTGGGGCGGCTTTCCTGAAGAGCGGCAAGCGATTGCTAATTTCGTAAAAGAACATCAGATTCCGATTAGTATTATTGCTGGCGATGCTCATATGGTGGCAATGGACGACGGTTCCAACAGTGATTATGCCGAGGGCGGAGGAGCACCCATCCCTGTATTCCACGCGGCACCGATTGACCGCTATGGTTCTTATAAAGGAGGGCCATATTCTAAGGGATACCGATCAAGCAGTGGTCAGTACGGCACCATTGAAGTAGAAGACGATGGCGGAGATGAAATATGCCTTACTTGGACAGCAAAAGATGAGAACGGCAATGTAGTTCAAAGTAATACGGACCAAGAGCTTCGCTATCAATTTTGCCTACCAGTTTCCTCAGATAGTATTCCCACCCAAACGAGCGTCAGTCTGTAATCTATTCTATTTAGCGCTGTTCGGTAGGTCAATCCTAGAAGTATGGGCACAATATATTCTTAAATATTATTGGCACCGTAGCAAACTTAAAGAGCAGAATGTAGTATATAGAATTGTTGTTATTACAATTATTTTTAAACGATACTATATTATGCTTTTTGAATCTTTTAAATTAGGGGCAATCACATTACAAAACCGAGTGGCGATGGCTCCAATGACCCGCTCGCGGGCTACCAATAACATTCCCAACGACTTGATGGCTGAATACTACGGACAGCGGAGCGGAGCCGGACTCATTATTACTGAGGGAACAGCTCCATCTCCTAACGCTTTAGGCTATCCTAGAATACCGGGTGCGTTCTCTGATGAGCAAACCCGAGGGTGGAAGAAATCGGCTGAAGCAGCACATCAGGGCGGAGCGAAAATCTTTATGCAGCTAATGCATACCGGACGAGTAGGTCACCCGTACAACCTACCCGAAGGAGCTGAAGTAGTTGGTACTACCACAACTCCGGTGCAGGGAGAAATGTATACTGATGAAGCAGGGCCTCAATCTTATCCCGCCGCTCGACTAATGAGCGAAGCCGATATTCAAGAAGCCGTTCAGTCGTATGTGACTAGTGCTAAGAATGCCATTGAAGCTGGTTTTGACGGTGTGGAATTACACGGAGCTAACGGTTACTTAATTGAGCAGTTTCTGAACCCAAATGTGAATAGCTTAGATAATGACTACAACGGTTCGCACGAAGCTCGTTCCAAATTTGCTCTTGAAGTAGCCCAGGCGGTGATTAACGCGATTGGTACGGAACGAACGGGTATTCGGCTATCTCCCTATGGTGCTTTTAACGATACCGGAGCCTTTGAAGGAATAGAAGAAGCTTATGAATATCTAGCGAAAGAGCTAGGTAAGCTAAATGTAGCTTACATTCATATTGTAGATCATTCAGCAATGGGTGCGCCCGAAGTACCTCGCTCTATTAAAGAGAAAATTCGCGATTCCTTTGGAAGCACTATTATTATTAGTGGTGGCTACGATAAAGAACGAGCCGAGCAGGATTTGGCTGATGGCTTAGGCCATTTGGTGGCTTTTGGTCGTCCGTTTATTGCTAACCCTGATCTAGTTCACCGAATGAAAGAAGGCGCGGAACTACAAGACCCTAATCAGGACACATTCTATACGCCAGGTGAAGAAGGTTATACTGACTACCCAACATTAAAAGAGGCCGAGGCAACGAAGTAATTATCATCATGTAGCCCCATAATTAATCACGGGGCTACTGATAAACCACAATTGTATTTTCCGAATTAATGCTATAAGGCGTTGTCAGAATACGCATCTTCTTTATCTCAGGCTGCCAGTCTGTGCCGGCTCCCCATAAGAAGCTAGTTTGAGCTTGCTTCGGAAAGGTGCGACTTACTACTTTGACCAGTTCAAATGTTGGCTCTAAGCTAAGCGTAAAAACATCAGCCACATTTTTCTCCTGCTCATTAATACCTAAACCTACCAGATAAAGCGAGCCTTCCGAGTTGAACAGATTGATGTTCTGGTAAGGATACCAAGCTTTATCTACCCAACCATCGCGTGGATGATCTTTCAGAGTAATTGATTGGGTTAGCACAAATGAGGCTTCATTATTCTCAATACTATCAACTGAAATTTGGTAAAGATCCAGATGGCGCGTGTCCCAATCGCCTACTAGTAAAAGATACTGTTCCTGATACTTGGCAATAGCTACGCAACCAGCGGTAGCTCTTTTTGCTTTTCCTTTTCGCTGAACCACTTGTATCAATTGGTTCGATAGATTTGCTGGATCAGAATAATCGTAAATCAGCACCCTTGATACATCTTTGGTCTCATTATTTTCCACCCCAATTGCCAGCAACCCATTATTGACCTGAAAGCCACCGGCATGTTTGTAGGGGCGAGGCAACAGCGTATCGATACGAACGACTTTATTATTAGCCACGGTAGCATAGTAAGAAGCCGTACTGGAACTACCCGACAGCAGGAAATAATCACCTACCTGCTGAATACCCTGAATATGCCCACCTTGCGTATTAACAGTAAGTGAATTCTCAAAAGTAAGCTGCTTTGGAGAGTCCGTAATTTCTTCGAAAGCCTGAACAAAACTACTCTGAGCCAATACAGGGATTGCTGAGAAAACGAACGAGCCAATTAAAAAGAATCGTTTCACATAGTTATTATCAGTTAATAATTTCACTCTTTCGTGAATTTGTACTACTCGTCAATATTTTTTTGAAAGACTAATTCGCGGGAAGTAAGTTCGAGAGCGCATAAGTGATGCATATTATCGCGGGGGTAAACGCAGCCACAATCAATATCTACAATAGGGTTCCGGTCAATTCGCTCTACATTCTGCGCTACCAACTGCTTAGGCTGAGGAGTATGCCCGTGAACAACAACGCGTCCATTGAGCCAAGCGTGGTTTATATGGGTTTGTCCGCGGATCCAGAGCATCGCCTCTTGATCTTGTAGCGGATCGGCCACCGAAAAATTCAATCCGGCATGCACCAAAATATAGTTATCTACCTCAAAGTAGTGATTCATATCAGCGATAAACTCAATATAGTGCTCGTCGATTTCATGGGGCTTTACCGCGCGAAAGCTACGAAGAGTTTCGCCTCCTCCAATGTGCTTCTTCCAATGGCGTGCTTCCTTGGTTCCAGGATTACGCACCGCGTGTAACATCATAATCTCGTGGTTACCCAACAGACAGTGTACTTTGTGCCTCGATTGGCTAAGCTGCATAATTAAGTCTAACACGCCTTTACTGTCCGGCCCTCGGTCTACGTAATCGCCCAGCAGATAAAGAGCATCACTACGGTTGAAACCAATACGCTGTAGCAGTGCTTCAAAGGTGTTGGCACAGCCGTGAATGTCGGTGATTACCCATTGCTTCATATGAAATCTTACGCCTTGCTTAATTGTAATTTACTTCTAAAGGTAAAAGTTTTCCTTTTGATATTATTATAAGTAGGTAGGTTCTTCCCACCTTGCGTTGATCAAAGTGAAAGTAACAGAACATTAAGGCTGGCTAAATATCTTTAGTTCCGCTTGCTTTTGTAGCTATCGGGAATCTACTGAACGTTCTAAGCTATTAAGTTGAGCAACTTTCACTAAATAACTATCTTCCCCAATGAAACACCTCCTACTATTCCTACTGCTTTCTAGTATTACCCTTTCTATACAAGCTCAAAACCCGACCGACTCAATTATTTTCACCGACTTATTTACAGCGGGCACAGACGGTTACCGTACCTATCGAATTCCAGGAATTGTTAGCACCGCTCAAGGAAATCTACTTGCCTGGTGCGAAGCCCGTCGCGACCAAAGTGATTGGGCTGACATTGATATTATGCTACGAAGAAGTACTGACAGTGGGCTTAGTTGGAGTAGTTCAACTGTATTGGTAGATGTATCTGAAGCATTGGCTCAAGAAATTGCTTCCGACCCAAACGCGGTGAACGACCACGGTTCAGCCGGAAATACGGCTAATAACCCAGTAATGATTGCCGATGCTAATGGCGACATACATTTCCTGTACTGTGTAGCTTACCAACGAGCTTATTACATGGTTAGTCATGACGACGGGCAGACGTTTTCCGAGCCTACTGAAATTACGACAGCGTTTGAAGGCTTTCGTAATGAATATCCCTGGAAGGTACTGGCAACCGGGCCAGGACACGGTATACAATTGAAAAACGGTCGGTTGCTGGTTCCGGTATGGCTATCTACTGCCGATAGCGGAAACGCTCATCGGCCATCGGTAGTAGCTACTATTTATTCAGACGACCATGGTGAGACCTGGCAAGCCGGTGACATCGCAATTCGCTATCTCTACCCTTATCAGTACGAAGATCGAGCCCAACCCCAGGCTTTCGTTAATCCTAGTGAAACAGTGGCAGTAGAGTTGGCTGATGGAAGCGTGATGCTCAATTCTCGCAGCGAGTCGCCTGAACACCTGCGAGTGGTTACTTATAGTGCCGATGGAGCTACTCAGTGGGCTTCGCCAAAATTTGATACCGCTCTTTATGATCCGGTTTGCTTAGCCAGTCTTATTCAAGGTAAATCATCGAATAATAAGGACTACTTACTGTTCGTCAATCCCGACTCTCGCCCGGATTATTCTACGCATAATCCCAGACTGAATGCCCGACGAAACCTCACTGCTAAACTTAGCTACGATGAAGGAAAAACCTGGTCGGTAGAGCGAGTCATTGAGCCAACGCTGGCCGCCTATTCGGATATTGCAGTGGGCTCGGACAATGAGATTCATGTGCTTTTTGAGCGGGGCGATGCTGAAGGAAAACAGTACGCTTTTCTGACATTAGCTACCTTCTCAATTGAATGGTTAGTAAACGGTCAATCTAATGCAACGACTAAGTAGAAAATATCTTTTTATAAGCCGGTTTGCGGTAAAGAAACTGTAGCCCCAACACAGGGTAGAGCAGAAAGTCCATTAACCAGAAAGGCGAGCGAAAGTGAATGTCATCTACAATCTGGCTACCCGAACCTTGCTTAAGTACCCGATGGTGGTGCTTCCAGTACTTCAGAAAGAAGGGCAGCTTTACGCCCTCATCAATAAAGTACCATTCCTGCTCGGCCTGCCCGTCTTCAGTAATCAGGCTACGCCAGGTTTGGCGAAACAAGATAAAGTTGAGCTCCAGTTCTACAATATCCCCTTTGCTCGATCCATCGAAACGCTTAAGTTGTACCGGCGGAAAAGGAGGGTTGAGTTTTAAAAATAAATCTTCAGTGAAACCTCGCTTCACCGATTGATAATCCTGCTTTACAGAAGTACGAATAGTCAGTCGCATATTTGAGATAACTTCGTCTACCTGTGGATAGTTTAGAAGCCGAACATCCTTTGTAGAAAGATCGTTGTGAGGGTATGACTATTGTTATTGTTGGAACTAATCGGCGCGATGCCAACTCCCGAACCATTGCCACGTACTACCAACGTTTGCTAAAAGAGCGAGGAGAAGCCAGCCAAATCTTAGATTTAATAGACCTTCCGGCGGATTTTCTAGCTACTGCCTTGTACGAGAATAATGGGCAGAATGAGGAATTCAACGCCTTTCGGCAGGTATTGAAAGAAAATGATCGCTTTGTGTTTATTGTGCCGGAATATAACGGCTCATTTCCTGGAGTGCTTAAAGCCTTTATCGATGGGCTAGATTATCCCAGTAGTTTAGCCGGAAAGAAAGCAGGCTTAGTAGGAGTTGCGGCTGGAATGCACGGCGGCAATCTGGCTCTCAGTCACTTAACTGATGTATTGCATTATCTGGGAATGCAAGTATTGCCTGTAAAGCCAACCCTAGCATTTATTCATAGCCACCTTTCCAACGAAGAAATTACGAGCTCCGTTTACCAGCAACTACTAGAGCTGCAAGCTGAGAAATTGATTTCTAAAGAAACTAGCGACACCCTTCGGTGAAACTGCCTATTACTCTTGTCAGGATGAAATAAGCACCCTTTGCTTTCAATATTTTTGACCCCACTTCGTCAGTTAACTTATACTCAGCTTTTTAGCTATGAAAAAAACTTTTCAGATGATCGGATTATTCGTTGGTGCGTTATTATTGGTGTTACTCTTTGGGGGCTTTTTATTTATCAAACTAAGTCCGGAGTTTGGGGGCAAACCAACCTCTGAACAGAAAGAAGCTTTTGCTCAGTTGGATCACTACGAAGAAGGAGCGTTCACCAATCTAATTCCAACCTCGATGGATATGAGTTTTGGAAATATTGTTTCGGTACTGCGAGATTTCATTCAAGGCATTCCCAATAGTACCCCAGACTTTTCTTTACCAGTCGAGTCAGTAGATTCCCTAGATATTGCTACCCATACCGATTCGATTGCTCAGATTACTTGGTTCGGCCATTCAGCCGTCTTGTTAGAGATCGACGGTTCACGAATTCTCTTAGACCCAATGTTGGGTGATGTTCCCGCTCCGCATCCTTGGTTAGGTAACGACCGCTTTAATAAAGAACTACCCATTAGTGTTGAACAACTTCCGTCGATTGATGCCGTGCTTATCTCTCACGACCACTACGATCACCTGGACTACGGTTCGGTACAAAAACTAAAGGAAAAGGTCAAGAACTTCTACGTTCCGTTAGGAGTAGGGGCACATTTGAGCCAGTGGGGAGTAGCTGAATCAGCTATTCATGAACTCAACTGGTGGGAAGAGATCAATCACGCCGA
>CAKZPJ010000691.1 GCA_937138955.1 uncultured Flammeovirgaceae bacterium
AGGTGTGAAGGCTATTGTAGAAGATATTGATGTTAAGCTACCGGATAGTAGTGTGCGCGATGATGGGGATATTGCCCGTGCAGCCCACGATGCTCTGCTATGGCACGCCACTATTCCTGAAGAAAAGATCAAGATCATAGTAGACGATGGGTGGATCAAGCTGAAAGGAGAAGTAGAATGGAGCTTTCAGAAGCGTAAAGCCGAAGAGTCGGTAGAGAACCTTACCGGTGTATACGGGGTGATAAACGGGATAAAAATTAAGCCTCAAGTAAGCATACAGGATATCAACCGCCGCATCCAAAGTGCGCTGGCCCGCCAAGCTTCGTTAGATGCCAAGAATATTCACGTGGATATAGACGGAAGTAAGGTGATCCTGAAAGGGAAAGTCCGATCGTATATAGAGAAAAAAGATGCCGAGAATGCGGTATTGATTGCTCCCGGAGTAACCGCTATTGATGATCAACTGGAAATCTCTTATACTTGATATAAGGTAAGAAGTGCCAATTGTCGACTAGTATAGAAAAGGCTAAAGAGCGTCTGAATGCCCAAATTTAAGGTCATTCGGATGCTTTTTTATTTTAGTAAAGAATCAGCCCAATAGGTTCATATACGTAAATGGAGTAATAGAATTTCCTGATCTTTTTCGTTTAACAGTGATCTATCATTCTTAACAAGCTCGGAAAGCAATAAATAATTGATGTTAGAGCGTGACGTTTTATCATATCAGAACTTTCCGGAGGTCTAATGTACAGAAATGGTATTGGAAGGGGCTTTGGATAAACTGGGAATCCGTATAGATAAAATGCCATTGTCAAACTTAGCTTCAACATCTTGGCGGCTACTTTTGGAAGGAAGATGGTAGCTATGTTTCAACGACTGAGCAGAAAATTCATGGCGTATTGTATTGTGCGAAACTTCTTCATGTCTTTTCTGGGCTTCAACGGTTAGAGTTGTGCCACGTAATGATAAAGTGATTTCATCGCGAGAAAAGCCCGGCAACGCTACCTCTAATTCATAATATTGATCGGTCTCTCGAAGGTTGGTCAAAGGTCTCTTGGTAGGGGTCATCCAAGAATCATTGAAAGGCCCCTGTCCTAAAAAGCGTTCGGGGTCAATAAAGTGATTAACTCGGTCACCGATACGGTGTAGTCCACTGTGTAAGATATGAGGTCTCATGGTTTTCTGTTTAGATGAGTATTTAATATCAGCAAAGGAGCAGTCTTTATTGCTCCCAAACAATGACCTTCATCAGCGCATAGGCTGCGAGTATTTGGGAGAAAGCAACCCAACTAATTAGCGTAGATTTTACCGTATACTGAGCTGTCTAGGGTTCGTCTTTTCTCTTTAAGCTGTTTGAAGAACAGCAGGGCTAATGTCGTTCCCCCTATTCCCACAATGCACCAGAGTATCATCAGAAACCAGTCCGGAATTAATTCTTGAATGTATAAACTTAGCGACATAGCCATCAAAGCGGCTCCGAGCGTACTGGTCTTGACGAGCAAAACCCCAATCAACTTGTAGCCGTATTTTTTCCGCTGCCAATATCCTACCGCCGCGATAATCATCAGGGGTACTATGATAGCTAAATCCAGCGAATAGACGAGTAAAAGGGGATCCCCGGTAGGAGTATCAGAAGTATGGCCAGGAATGGTGAGGTGGGCGATGATCTCGGACATCCACAGAAAAGTGAGCATCAAAGAAATGACTAGCAAGTAGCCGATGATGATGGTTTTTACCAGGCCGGATGGGCTTTGTAATATGTGCTTAGGATTAAATAAATCCAGAAAGGAGATAAACATTCCGATTACGGAAAGTCCAAAGATTGGAAGATGAAACAGATACAGGAACGTAAGCCGAGCCCCTAATACGAAAAAAGTATAGGTGTAGGCGTAATACAACAAGATACCCGTTAACACTATTCTCCAGGTTAGTTGTTGGTGGGTAAGTCCGAGGCTTCGGGCAAGAAAAAGAAGTGGCGTAGCGATCAACAATGTGATGATATCCTGACCTAACCACTGGACATTGATCCATTCCCCGTCTTGATAGATATCATTATAAGAGACGCTAATGAAGCAGGAGATAGCTGCCAAAATTACAATGAACAGCGTAATGATTTTAAGCGTACGTTTACGTGTCATTAATTATAGTATCGGATTTTTGGTGATTAGTAACCTAAGGTACTCCGTAAAGCTGAATGAAGGGATGATCTAGGTCAGTGCTTTAATTAGCCGGGGATTATACCTTACTGGTAAAGCATAATGAGACAGTTATATGAAAACAAAAACAGACCTACTACTTGAGCTTTTCTTAGAAGCCCGAACCCGGTTTTCCCATCAATTAGAAAACCTTTCTGAAAACGACCTGCCCAAGAAACTAGGCGACTCCCCTAACTCGATAGGATTCCTTATTCGTCACATTGGCGACGTAGAATTACTCTTTGCCAAAAATGTGTTTGGCGACCGTTCGGTTAAAGTGTCTGCCAAAACAGTCATTGAAAAACGGGATGCCGGTGAATGGACCGATTTGGAGTCCTTGAAAACCTATGTTGCCGGTTCTTTTGAAAAACTAAAATCCATTGTTGAACAACAAACGGATGCAGATTGGGAAACCACCGTCACCACCCAAGAATTTGGATCAAAAACGAAAGCCGAAGCTTTTGGCAGAATCGTATCACATACCACCTACCACGCTGGCCAGATGGGAATTATTCACAAGTACGGAACAATTGTTCAGCAGGGTGATACCAATACAATAAACCGCTGATGTGTATCATTGCCCCCTCCCCCCGGCACTCAGTAACTTGCTGGTGAAAACCAGCGGGGGTTTGACCTTATCGGTTCAAGAAGTCTAGCTCACGGAATCAGCGTATTTAAATCTACTAAGATGTATTTAAAAATACTAGCCTTTGACCTTGATGGTACTTTGACCGAAAGCGACAACGTCTCGGAATACGTAAAGGCGATGTTGTCAAAGGTGAAGAATGGAGGGTTCGTGGTGCTACTGGTGACGGGTAGGCGATTAAAGGCCATTCCTGACATCACTTTTTTTGAGCACATCTGTGAAACCATCATCGCGGAAAATGGCGCAGTTCTTTATTTCCCCAATAATAATACCGTCTCCCTACCATTTGGAGAACTGGCGGTGGATGTAAAAAAACAGTTACTTGATCTTAAGATTCCCCTAGAAGTAGGCATGGCCATTGTCGCTACCTGGACTCCGCATGATCGTGAGGTGATTGAAGTCTTAACAAAAACGGGATACGCTGCCTCCGTTGAGTACAACAAAGGGGCGGTGATGATCCTCCCCCCGGGGGCTTCTAAGGGTACCGGCTTAAGAATTGCCCTTCATGATTTAGGGTATTCGCCCCATAATTTAATTGCCTTTGGTGACGCCCAAAACGACCGTAGTTTGTTCGAGCAAGCGGAGCTTTCCGTAGCGGTTGCTAACGCCTCATCAGAAATTAAAGAGCTTGCCAATATAACGCTCACTAAACCAAACGGCACGGGTATTTATGATTTTTTGGAAGGCTTGCTGGAGGATCGCATTCCTCTACATCGTACCAAACCCCGACTTCAACTATCCTTTGGTAAAAGGAATGATAAGCCATTTTACCTGGATTCCGTATCATTACTCAACGGTAACGTTGGTTTTGCCGGTTCCACCCGAAGCGGGAAGTCGTGGCTGGCCGGATTACTGGTAGAGCAACTACTGAAAGCTGAATACCAAGTGTGCCTGATCGATCCTGAGGGGGACTATCACGGAATTCGCGCTTTCCCCCAAACCATTCTGCTGGGTGGTACCAATGACCATATTCTTCCCGTGGGCGACGTGATCACGCTGATAGAATACTCCAACCTAAGTGTCATAGTGGACCTTTCGCAATGCCCGATAGAGCGAAAATTAGGGTACGTGGAAGACTTGTTACAGACGCTATACAGCATGCGTAAAAAGCACGGAAAACCCCATTGGATCTTAGTGGATGAAGCGCAATACTTCTGTCCGGAAAACGGGGGCAACCTAACCGAATTAATCGCTAATAACTTAAAAGGAGGCGGTATGGGGTTGATTTCTTATCAGTTAAGTCAGATAGCACCGGTTGTATTGGATGCAATAAATCACTGGATGATTACTAGCCTGAAGGATCCTTCGGAGATGGAACTATTGAAAAGCGCAATGAACAAAACTGCCGAGCCGGTTGATGACAAAAAGATAGAATCGCTGGTCAGTGGTCAGGCATTTGTCGCGATGGACAACGCATCCCTGGTGGAAGAAATAGAACCAGGAGTAGTGGAGTATAGTAGGATCCGTAGGATGATGCCTCACGTAAGACACTTGCATAAGTATTTACGGGCTCCGTTGCCGGAGTCAAAGCGATTTTATTTTCATTTGAATGGATCAGCCAAAGGAGTAAAGCCAGCGGCCAGCCTCTGGGAGTTTAGTGAGATACTATCTCACCTACCCATTGATACCATTCAGTACCACCTGAAAAATGAAGATTTTGAAAGGTGGCTTACGGGTACTATGCACGACTGGGAGTTGGCTAAGCGGATAAGAAAGCTGACGAAACGCGATATGCCGGGAGAAAAACGAAGGCAGGAGCTTTCTGAATTAGTAAAGGCACGCTTTGTCGAATTAGAGCAATTGATATAGTTAAACGGAGAAAGTGTGCTGAACAAAGAGCTAGTCACTAAACATGTAGAATTCAGCGGCCGCATAAAAACACCAAGACAAATTTATGCCGATCCTAAAAAAGAATTCTTCGTTATTCATGCTGGAGCATAGCCGGTAGTGTTTTCAGAAGAATAAATAGGTCAAAGGAAAGTGAGCACTTTCGCACATACTGAAGGTCTAGCTCAACCCGCTGCGCTACACTCATATTGTTTTTATTCCTGGCTACCTGCCACAGTCCGGTAACCCCAGCCGGAGCGAGGAAGCGATCTGCGTATGGTTCGGTTACCAATGTAGCGGCTTCATCCAGCGGCAACGGACGATTGCCGACCAGCGACATATCACCTATTATTACATTGATAAGTTGCGGTAGCTCATCCAGACTGGTCTTTCGTAAAAATTTTCCGAGTCGGGTGACCCGCGGGTCGTTTTTCACTTTGAAAAAGAAGGGAGTACCGGGTGAGTGAAAGCTCGAACCGATTGTGTCATATTGATTATAGTTTGCCAGATGACTCCGATACCCATCGGCTCCCGTCTGCATGGTTCTGAATTTGTAAAAATCAAATATTCGGTAGTGGCTTCCCATCCGCTTAGCAATATAAAAAACCGAACCTCGCGACTCTATGGTAATGGCCAGCGCAATTAGTAGAAAAAGGGGGCTGAGTATCGCTAAGAGTACAGAGGCTACTACTATGTCCAACAACCTTTTAGCCGGATAACTTTTTGATTGCTTACTACTTATTTGCTCAGTGAATGTAAGGCTGGGTGCTTCACGAATGGGAAGATCAGCGGGATAAGGCACCTCGGCGATAGAAGATAAAGTGGTAGGTAGTGCGATATCTTTCATTTTTCTAGTATTTATACCCAAAAAAGCTGAAAAAAGTAGTAATTCAAATGATCTCGATCACTGTGGGGTTGATCGTAGATTTATGATTTACCTATTTACAGATCACAACTTCCCAGTCTTTAGGTTTATCTATAATCTGGATTCCGACATCGTGGGTCTGGCGATGCATCTCCAGGGTAATGTGCTCGGATCCTAGTTGAAGCCGCTCAATGCGAATGTGCTCCAGATAGCTCGGAAGGGTGGGGCTGCGAAAAGTAATTCGCTGCGCTAAGGCATCAATCTCTAGGTTCAACAAAGATTGCAACAGTAGAAACACTGCTGCCACCGACCAAGCTTGGGGCGAAC
>CAKZPJ010000692.1 GCA_937138955.1 uncultured Flammeovirgaceae bacterium
TTCTTACAAAAAGAGTTAAAAAAAGTTTTTTTGCTCATGGCTGTAATAAATTTGAAGTAGCTGATACTAACTCAGTATTATCTATAAAATCAAATATTATGAAAAAGACACTGTTCGCGACTTTTGTTGCTATACTATCGCTGTGTTTGTCAATTAATGCCCAAGATACGAACGCTTTGCTTTGGCAGGTGTCGGGCAAAAATTTATCACAGCCTTCTTATCTGTTCGGCACTATCCACCTGATGTGCCCCGATGATATTCAGATTACTCAACCAATGGAAGATGCCTTGAAAAATTCTCAGCAATTAGTACTGGAGCTAGATATGGACGAACCTGGTATGATGATGAACATGCAGAAAGTTGCCATGATGACCGATGGCACCACACTGAACGATTTACTTACCGAAGAAGAACACCAAATGGTAGGAGACTACCTGCAAGACTCACTAAAAATTCCGATTCAAGCATTGAATACAATGAAGCCGTTAATGCTAAGTACGCTTACTTTTCTCGACGTGCTAAATTGTCAGCCCGGATCTTACGAGATGCAACTGGTTCAGCACGTCAAAGAACAGGGGAAAGAAGTTTTGGGGTTGGAAACTATCGAAGATCAGGCTCAGGCTTTCGACTTTATTCCGTTAGAAGAGCAGGCTGATTACTTAGTGGAAGCTATTCAAAAGTACGACGAAACGGTGTCCGAAACGGAAGCTTTACTGGCGGCCTACCAGAACAAACAAGTTGAACACTTATACGATCTGACTCATGCATCTATGCAGGAGATGGACGGAGCCGAAGAAGCTTTACTTACAAACCGAAATAACAAGTGGATTTCTAAGATGGAAGAAATGGCTCAGAGCCAAGCTACCTTCTTTGCAGTAGGTGCCGCTCATTTGGGTGGGCCAATGGGCGTGATTGCTCTGCTAAAGGAGCAGGGCTACACGGTAGAGGCAGTTAGCAGTGTAGGGCAGTAGGCTACTATTACTTACAGATTTTCAGGAAGCGAGTAAGAGTCATTCTTATTCGCTTTTTTATTTACATTGGTATTCCACCTTCCCACCTTCCCACCTTTGAACGTAGCTCTATTAAGGTGCTTTCTACAAAAGTTTGAGGTATCTGTAATAATTTATGACCTAATTGCAACCTATAAGATAAAGAACTTCGGTGAAGCAATTTATCCACATTATTTCAGCGCATCAGAGTATTATCTATAAAGTAGCTCGGATCTATCGGGATACCCCCGAAGATCGCGAGGATTTATTTCAGGAGATAGTTTATCAACTGTGGAAGGCGTACCCGGCTTATCAGAAAAAAGCGAAGGTAACAACTTGGATGTATCGGATTGCGCTGAATACTGCTATCGCTAAATACCGTAAAAAGCAGATTGTCACCGACTCTGCTCTGCCGGATCAATGGGTAAATGAACCCTCAGAACACCCTGAGCGAGAGCGATTGCACCGAGCTATCAGCACGCTAAATGAAGCGGATAAAGCGGTTATCATGCTGTATTTAGACGATTACCGATACGAAGAAATAGCGGATATACTGGGAATAACCACCAGCCACGTAGGCGTGAAGCTTCATCGTATTAAAGAAAAATTGATTCACCTTTTAAACCCCCGTAATTATGACACTTGATGAACTAAAATCGGACTGGCAACAGCCGGTCAGCCAGAAAACCAGCACCGAGATTCAGCAGATGATCTCCAAGAAAGCCTCTTCGGTTTTCTACCGAACTAAGCTTAAGGCAATTATTGAGACTATGGCTTTTATTGCCTTTGTGGTGGTATTTATGACCGGACTTGACCCGGAACGCAACGAAGCTTGGGTAAATATTCTACTGCTCTTAACCGCCGCTTTGGGAATAATAAATAATTTATGGCTCTTCCGAGGTCTTTCAACGATAGTGTCAGATAGTGATCTCACAACTTCACTATTGAAGGTTAAGAAAAAGCTTCGCGGACAGATTCTTTTTGCCGTTATTTTTTCTTCCCTACTATTCGGTAGCGTATTTTTGTTCTTCTTTTTCCGAACTCCCTTTACGGTTGAGAAAGCAGGATTGCTAGTAATGCTACTAATACTAAGTATTGGTATTCGTTCCGGAGCAGAAATATGGCGCTCGCAGAAGCATATTCGGCAGGTTGATGATTGTCTATCGGCATTAATCCGCTAAGATTATCCTATAAAATGGTCAACTTACTACAAGCAAATGAAAATAGTTCTTATTCGTTCGTTTTTTACTCAAGATGGCGTTGGTAGACTTTCTCCCATCCTTGCCATTGCCCCCCCCAAGCTAGTCCACCTAGACAAAAAACAAACATATGGATAGAAAATTCAGCAACAGTTAGTGTATCACTTCCTCTCAAAGTGAAGTAGTTGAATAGATTAGGGCAATACTATTCGGAAGCCCCCAACCTAATACTCCGTATACTAGTATATACCGCCATTTTCCTTTCACTTTTTTCTTTTCCCACCGTTGGGTCTGTTCATCATTTAGTTGGTATTTGCCTCGCATAATCTTTTTGCACTAAAATATCTCTCGGCTAACCGCTGCCTTTAAATTAGCGCTGTTTGTGTCAGTAGGTTTCAAGTGTACCTACTGCGAGGTATTATTTTACTTCTCGTCCACCCTTGAGTTGACCCTTGTAATCTTCTAGATCCTCCCAATTCTCTTCAGCGGCTAGTTTGGCTTGCTTAGGCCAGGTGGTTGGGTTGTGTATTGCCAGAAACTTAGATCCTTCCATTGCCATAATATTTTGCAACCGTTCATGATTGGCGGAAGCTAACTGAGCAAAGGTATAGATGCCTTCAGCGTTCAGCATTCTTTCAATCTTAGGGCCAATTCCCTCTACCACTTTCAGGTTATCTGGAATCGGAGGGGCTTCTACAGCTAAGGTAGTACTGTTTGAAGGAGCCATAATGGGATTGATATCAGTATTTAATTCTGAGTCAG
>CAKZPJ010000693.1 GCA_937138955.1 uncultured Flammeovirgaceae bacterium
CGCCGTTGGATGCCATAATATCAGCCGCTACCACGTTTACTTCTTCATTAAGGGTCACTTGCTCAGCTAAAGTCTCGGTGCCTTCAGATTTCGCCACCATAATAGACTCGCCATTCAATGTTTCTTCATTTTCAGTTAGATCAGCTGCTTTTTTGATACTTCCCAGTATATGATATTGTAAAATAGTGATCAGCACATCGTCAGGAATATCATCCAGGCTCGCAAAATCTTCGCTATCGGCCAATAACTGCTCAAAAGCGGCATTGGTAGGAGCAAATACAGTTAGCATCGCTTCAGCGTTTCCGGCTGCATCTAGCAAAGCAGGAACACGCCCTAAAGCAGCTACTAAAATACTTAAGTCATCCGTAGCTACCGCCAATTCAGCAATAGTTGGTAACGGGTCTAGTGAAGGCGGTAATAACACATTATCAATCACATGTATTACGCCGTTGGTAGCCATTACATCGGCTGCCACTACCGCAATATCACCGTTCAGAGTTACTCCATCTTCACTTTTAGCAATCATAATTGATTCGCCCTGTACAGTTTCTTCGCTTTCGCCTAAATCAGTCGCTAGTTTTTCACCGGCTAGCACATGGTACTGTAACACTGCTTTCAATACGTCGTCGGGAATATCTTCTAGTGCTGCGAAGCGGTCATCTTCTTCTAAAAACTTAGCAAAGGCATCGTTATTCGGGCCAAATACAGTAAAAGGACCGTCTCCACTCAAAGTTTCTATTATATCAGGAAATTTGGTGAGGGCAGTTTCCAGAATACTGAAGTCATCGCCTTCTACCACGATCTCTACAATGGATTGATCAGCCTCTTCCCGAGCGTTGGGATTAAGCACTCCATCAATAATATGCACAACTCCATTGGACACTTCATTATCGGCACTTATCACCTGAATATTACCGTTCAATGTTACTCCATTATTTAAAGTTACGCTTATGTTCTTATCGGATAGTAAAGTGGGTACATCACCCGCCGTAAGATCAGCCGCTAATGTCTTTCCAGCTACTACATGGTAGCTTAACACATCAGTCAAAACATCTTCAGGAATATCTTCCAAACTAGAAAAATCGTCATTTGACGCTATAAAGTCAGCAAAAGCAGAGTTATTAGGAGCAAAAATGGTAACTGGGCTATTATCGTTAGATAGAGCACTAGCTAAGTCAGTACGATTCACCGCATCTACTAAGCTACTTAGATCGTCGTTATCCTGAGCCAGCTCGAGGGCATTAGCTTGCGGCTCGGGGGTAATAGTGTTGTTTTCTTCGTCTTCGCAAGCGGTGAGCACCACTAGTAGACTAAGGACTACCACCAGAGGGTAGCGAGCGGTTAAAAAATGTTTCCAAAGTGTTTTCATCGTAAAATTGGTTTGGAGGTGTAATGATTAATTTCACTTGTATAAACATCATTGGTAGATAATGGAAACAGAAAACACCCTAAATAGGCTAACTAACGGAGTGAGTTGTAGTAGATCTGCCGTGAATTGTTCCGGCAGTCGCGGGGCACCCCTCGCCACTGCGGGTCTACGCTACGCTTCGCCCGGAAAGACTTACTAGTTGCTGAAGTTACTATTGCTGACGGAAAATAAACATGGGTGTATGAAAATCCGTATATTGGCGTATGCGAACAAACATTGACATTGATGAAAAGCTGCTTCAGCAGGCAATGAAGACGTTGAAAGTAAAAACGAAGGAAGAGGCTGTCGAGGAAGCTCTTCGCCTTGTAGCGCGTCGCCAAGCTGCTGATACCTTACGCAAACTACGGGGGAAGGTGCAAATGTACCGTGACCCTGAAGGAACTAACATTGTTCGTAAGTAAATGCTGGTAGACTCCTCCATTTGGATCGATTATTTCGATCATCAGCAGTTTCAACGTGAGTGTGACTACCTGGATACACATTTAGCAAATTATCGCCCAATCTATTTTAGCCCAACCATTTATTTAGAAGTACTGAGGGGAATTCGGTCTGACAAAAGGTATCAGACTATCAAGCAAAGTTTCGATACTTATCAGCTCTTTGAACTATCTAATCAAAAGAAGGCAGCTGAGGAGGATGCTGCTATGATCTATCGCCGCTGTCAAAGTCAGGGTATCACTATCCGCAAGCCTAATGATTGTATGATTGCTTTGATAGCGTTACAGTTTAATCTACCCATATTTCATAAAGACCGTGACTTTAGCCTTATTGCTAAGGTGCATCCTCTAAAAGAAATTACCTTAGAAATATGAAGAAAGCCAAGTTCTGGAACTCCGATAAGATCGTTAGTACGAGTGCGATCATTATCGGCGTAGGTTCCCTGATTGTAGTGACCTACCAAACCAATCTCATCCGCAACCAAACCGAACTCATCCAGCGGGAGCAACGTACCTCTGTGATGCCCTATTTAGCAATAGGTGGTAGAACGAATTCGGGTGAGACTGAAGTCATTTTAGCGAACTTAGGATTGGGGCCAGCTTTGGTCAAAGATGTAAGAGTCCGTACAAAGAGTAGTGTATACGAGATGGATTTAGTGACTTACTTTTCCGAGAATTACGAGTACGAAGGTCACTTGACTGCCGGCCCGGTTGAGATTGGTGACCTTATACCAGCAGGAAATAGTAAGACAATAATAGGAGCTAATTCAAAAGATTCAGTATTTATGGGATTTATTACTGTCCTTGATAAGGAAGAAGTAGAACTTGAGATCACCTACGAATCACTCTACGGTGAAAGGTGGTTGATTTCATCAGCTAAAAACGAGCCCACCAAGATAGAGGGCTTATGATACTTTTCCGGCTCAGATGAAACCTACTGATTGACTACAAAGCGTTCAATTTCTTTCAGTGAAATCATGCCTTCGTAGTAGGCTCGCCCGAAAACTACTCCGTGCAAACCAATTTCCTGTAAACGCTCAATATCTTCTATGCGATGTACTCCGCCGCTGGCAATGAGTTTAATGCCTGGGAATTTCTCCATTAAATCTCGGTATAGATTGAAAGCGGGTCCTTCAGCCTGACCTTCTTTAGAAATATCGCTGGTTTTCAAAAACTTCAGGCTCCGGCTGTAAAAATACTCAACATGTTCAAACAGGTCGATCTGAGTTCCTTTTTGCCAACCCTGAATAGCTACTTTCCGGCCTTCGGGTGTATCGCTGATAGCATCGGCGCCCAGGGCAATTTTTTCCCGTCCGTAGGACATTATCCAGGAGGCAAACTCAGTCCGACGGTTTACCGCTGCGGTAGCTGCCGTAATTTTCTTGGCTCCGTGATCAAAGGCTTTGTTCACGCCCCCGTCAGTATTAATACCTCCCGCAAAATCTATTTCCAAATTAGTATGACCCGCAATTGCTTCCAAAATATGATAGTTAATTGGTTTGCCAGTGCGGGTTCCATCCAAATCAACCAGCTGTAAGCTACGGATACCGTGGTCTTCAAATTTCTTAGCTAAATCGATTGGACTTTCAGGGTATACTTGCTCTTGGTCGAAGTCACCCTGCTTCAGACGGGTAATTTTATTATTGAGAATAGAAATAGAAGGAATTATTTCAATTTTTCGAAACTGCATATATCGTTTCTTATCGTAAGCAGGTAAGTATAGCCGTACAATTACTAAAAAAAATTCGGATGATTCAGTACCATCTCCTAAAGAAACGGATTTTTTACAACCAATCCTCTAAAGAAATGTAAAAAGCTTTCAAAAAGTGGCAAAACGAAAAAGCTTAAGAAAACGGTAAAGAAGCTAAATCTACGTTGCCACCCGTCAGAATAATACCAACTCGTTTATCAGAGAAATCATCAGCCCGTTTTAATAAAGCCGCCAGTGGAACCGCACAGGATGGCTCAATAATAATCTTCATCCGCTCCCAGATCAATCGCATTGTCGCTACAATTTCTTCGTCACTTACGGTGATAATTTCTGCTACATGTTCTTGAATAATGGGAAACGTTTTATCACCTAATGAAGTGAGTAACCCATCGGCAATAGTATCCGGCTGTTCTGACGGAATAATCTGACCAGCTTCTAACGACCGATAAGCATCATCGGCTCCGGTGGGTTCCCCAGCAATCACCTCGGCTTGAGGAAGTAAATAGTGAGTGCTCAGTGCTGTACCGCTCAGCAGTCCACCACCTCCCACCGGAGTCATTATTACATCTAGCTCGCCAGTATCTTCAATCAGTTCTAAGGCGGCGGTTGCCTGCCCGGTAATTACCTGCTCATTGTTGTACGGATGCACAAAAGTAGCTTGGGTTCGATCAATCACTTCTGCTAGTGTGTCCTCTCGGGCTTGCAGCGTAGGTTCGCAGAAAATAATCTCGGCACCGTATTCGGCTACCGCTCGTTTCTTCACTTCCGGAGCAGTGCGGGGCATTACAATATACGCCGGAATACCTACCGACTGAGCTGCTTTAGCCAATGCTTGACCATGATTTCCCGACGAGTGCGTAGCCACTCCCTTAGCCTGATCAGCATCCGAAAGAGAGAGCACCGCATTCGCTGCCCCTCGCATCTTGAAAGCCCCCGCTCGCTGAAAATTTTCGCACTTGAAAAAAAGTTTTGCCCCAGACTTACGATTTATGGTTTCGCTGGTAAGTACCGGAGTGCGATGGATTAGTGACTGAATTCGATCGGCTGCTCGTTGAATATCAGAGAGAGTAATGGACATTCTTTTAGGATTGTTAACGAGAAGATATACCGTACTACACTTGATCTTCCACGGTGAAGTCTACCGGAATACCAAGTTCATTGTAAAGTTTGCGGCGAGCTGCCATATCAATATTTTTCTCTTCCCGAGCAGCATCAGCTACATTTATAGCTTGTTCGCGAGGTACCACAATTACGCCATCGCCATCGGCTATAATTACATCTCCGGGGCGAATATACGCTCCG
>CAKZPJ010000694.1 GCA_937138955.1 uncultured Flammeovirgaceae bacterium
GTTTTTTGTCATTATCATGGGAATCTGGTCTGTTTTATATGGTATTTACGGATTGGTATTTTTTGGTGGGGTTTTAGCCGATTCTATTACTCCAATCAGTGCGGGAGTACCCATGTTAGATACCGAAATTCGAGCATTAGTTCCCCCCGGAGCTACCACCAGCACCGTATCAGTAACCCGCACCGATACCCAGCTAACAGCTTATTCCCCTGAAGTATTTTACATCAGCTACGATGGTGGTACTTTTGATAGAAACTTAATGGACGGGCCCTACAAATACGCTACCTCTGGTGGTAGTCTTTATAATCTGTGCTTCTGCGATTTCAACCAAGATGGCCTCAACGATATTGCTACTAGCGATACTGATAGCGAAGAAATTACTGTTTTACAGAATACAACTCCTAATATTGATACTGTTGCCTTCACCCCTGTGGAATTAGACTTAGAAGCCAAAACCCGTTGGGTTCGCTGTGGTGATATAAATGGCGACGGATTGCCCGAACTACTATTTTCGGCTTCTAATAGTAATGCAGAGGGATCAAGTTTAGTATATATCTATCGGAACACGAGCACTAGTGGAACTATATCATTCGACGTAACTAGTCCAACAAAACTTACTGTGCAGGGGAACTTAGCGGCTCGTATGGTATTTCGCGATATTGATCTAGATGGAAAACCAGATATTATAGTGGCTGATATTTCTGCCGACGGGGGTGTGTCAGTGTTTCTGAACAACGGAACTGGTTCCGCTATTAGCTTTAGCAATACGCCTAGTCTTCCGTTTGCGGTGTTTGGTATTAGCAGTACTGAACTAAGCGGTATTGCAGTAGAAGATTTTAGTGGCGACGGAATTCCGGATATTGCAGTAAGTGAAGATGAGAATAGTGGTATCTACGTCATTACGAATGCTAGCACTCCGGGTTCACTGGGGTTTGGTGCCATTACTGAGCTAACTGCTTCGGGACGAACGACTAATCTAAAGACAGGAGACTTAGACAATGATGGTCTCACCGATCTAGTAATTGTCAATGATTCTTACGTAGGAGCTTTACGAAATACTTCACAAGGCGGAGTAGTTAGCTTCGCCAGCCCGGTTCGTTTTGACCAGACTTCTTTAGGCAGAGAGGGTTTGGAATTAGTAGATATGGACGGAAATGGTTTGCTTGATATAGCCGTAGCTGCTCAGAACCGAAATTGGGTTGTTCTTCTGCTGAATAAGAGTACGCTAGGTTCACTTGACTTCAATACCAAACAAGTATTGTTAGCTGATGAAAATTCGCTTAGTGTGCGCGGAGGCGACCTGAATGGCGACGGAAAACCTGATTTAGCCTACACCGAAACGGCCACGGATCAAATTGCTATTCAACTGAACCGTAATTGTATTACTCCGGTGCTAGAGCCGCAAGATGGCTTAGGGGTTTGTGATCAATTGCCCTATCAGCTTTCGGTGACTAAAGCTATCGGAGCCGATTACCTTTGGGAAAGTTCTAGTGACGGAACAAGCTTTACTCCGGTAGCTGATGCAGCAGACTCTACCTTCACACTTACTACTAGTGATGAGCTATTTTATCGGGTTAAAGTGTCTTCAGTCAGTAAAACATTTACATGCCCACCGACGGCCTCTAATCGAGTTGAAGTTGTTCGGCCGGATGGCTTTGTGCCTTCTAAACCTACTATTATTGACCAAAACCCAGCCGAGCCGGTATGCTTTGGTGAAAGCTTATCGCTTCAATCTGAAACGGTGAATGCTGAGTATTTCTGGACTGGGCCCAATGACTTTACCTCTAACGAACAAAATCCGGTTATTCCTGATTCTGATAAATCACACGAAGGTCTTTATATACTCTACGTGCAGGCTAGTGAAGAAAATGGTGGCTGCATTAGCGATACGATTACTACCTTCATCAAGGTTAGTGAACCCGAAGCTATTACGGCTACTGCCGAAAAGGTGCCGGTTTTCTTTGAGGGAAGCAGTGTAAAATTTACCGTCAACTCAGTAGATGATCAGACTTTTAGCTGGAACCGAAACGATCAAACTATTGCCGAAGCTACTGAACTATCCTTTACTACCAATCAAGAAGGTACTTATGTTGCAGTTACCCGAAATGACGAAGGCTGTTTGCGAGAGAGCAACCCAATAGAAGTAGCTTTTGCCCGTCCTACTATTCCATCTGAACTTTGTCTTAATGCAGCCGGACAGTTTATTATTAGTCCAGGCAGTTTAAACGGAAAAGAAATTCAGTACCGCTGGATTTTTGAAGGAAATACTGAAGAAGGTGATACTGTTTTGTACAAGTTTATCAACGCCGGAACCCAAACGATAGCGATAGAAATTCTAGAAGAAGATGGTACAGTACGCGATCGTTACGAACAAACAATGGAAGTATTGGCCATTCCCGATTTGACCGTACAAGCCACCAATAATCTAAATTTGTGTCCCAATGCAAACGTTGTGTTAGAGGCCAACGAAGGTTTCACTACCTATTTGTGGAATACCCAATCGACCGAGCGCAGCATTACAGTAAACCAGCCCGGAACGTACACCTTAGAGGTTACCGCTGAGAATGGGTGTAACGATTTTAAAGAGTTTACAGTAGAAGAAGCCGAAAATCCGGTAGGAGAAATTACCGCTTCTTCTGACCGGATTGCATTGGGCGATACGTTACAATTACAAGCTTCTGGCGGGAGTATTTATCGGTGGAAAAGTGATATATCGCTGAGCGATAGCACCATAGCCAACCCCATGGTTCGCCCGCTTATCACTACTACGTATACCTGTATTATTTCTAATGACCAAGGGTGTGCCGATTCGGTAGAATTTACGGTAAACGTCGACCGTCGTCTGGACGTTGTCCCCGAGCGGGCGTTTACTCCCAATAATGATGGTAACAACGATACTTGGCACATCGAGAAAATGGAGCTATATCCTGATTGTCGTTTGACAATTTTTAATCGGCAAGGCGTTGAAATCTACGGACAAGAAAACTACAGTAATCTTCAACCCTGGGACGGAACTGCCAACGGAAGTTTGGTGCCCCCCGGCGTATATTTTTACCTAATTAATTGTGGCGAAGAAGCCGGTAGCCAAACCGGAAGTATCACGATTGTACGGTAAAACTGATGTTATAATACTTGAGTTGATTAGCACTGGTATAGGCTGGAGCTATCAGCGTATACGGGCATCTACTAATTTTTATGCTTTTCGCCATGCTCATATCTGCTTTTCAGTAGGCTCTGTGTACTGTAACTGCTAATTGCTATTCTCACATCTTGTATTTCATATTTATAACCAACCCTTTCCACCTAGTTCAGTTGATAGCATCGGATACTTGCGAGTTACTATGTTAAAAATTGCCTGGTCGGAAATTTACGCTCACCCATTGCCCGAAAACCACCGATTTCCGATGGAAAAGTATAACCTGCTTCCTGAGCAGTTACTATACGAAGGCACCATTACCCAAGAAAATTTCTTTGCTCCGGTTCCTCTAGAAGAACCGTATATCACAAATACTCATGATCCTGAATACTGGCAGCGGCTGAAAAATCAGGAGCTAACCAAATCAGAAATTCGTAAGACCGGATTTCCTATGTCGGAGCAGTTAGTACAGCGTGAAATAACCATTATGCAGGGTACTGTTCAGGCCGCGCTATTTGCGCTAGAGTTTGGGGTAGCGTTCAATATAGCAGGAGGTACTCACCATGCATTTACCGACCGGGGCGAAGGGTTTTGCTTACTCAATGATATTGCGATTGCGGCTAATTACCTACGGGGAAAAAAGCTAGCCCGACGAATACTTGTCGTTGATCTGGATGTACACCAGGGTAACGGAACGGCTCAAATTTTCCGGCACGATCCGGGCGTTTTTACCTTCAGTATGCACGGAGCCAAAAACTATCCAATGCATAAAGAAGAATCTGATCTAGATATTGCGTTGCCTGATGGTACGGATGATACAACGTATCTGCAAAAACTTCAGGAAACGTTACCCCGTTTATTGAATGAGGTCAATCCTGATTTTGTATTTTTTCAGTCGGGGGTAGACGTATTGGCCTCGGATAAGTTAGGCCGATTGGGGTTAACAATTGACGGTTGCCGGGAGCGCGATCAGATTGTTTTGGAGCAATGCTATCAGAATAATATTCCGGTGGCATTGAGCATGGGCGGGGGGTATTCGGAGAAGATTGCTCATATTATAGAAGCTCACGCTAATACTTATCGGTTAGCTCAGAAAATATTTTTTTGAACAAGTAGGTTTTACAACATGCAAGCAACTGACGAGAAAAAACGCTATCTTACTTACTGGTTAGTTTCGGCTATAGCCGGATTAGTACTTATTGGCTTCGGCCTCAGTTTATTTGGTGAGTCAGTGATCGCTAAATATGAGCAGCGAGCTTGGTTTTGGTTGGGCACTTTAAGTTTAGTTATTGTAAACAGTGGCGTAGCATTGGTGGGCCAATCCGTTATTTACCGAGTAAAACATCTGCGTGAAAGAGCGTGATAGTTCAATAGAATTGCTATCTGAGGATAGAAGAATGCTCCGGCAGAGTATCTTATTTGCTATTGGGTTTACTGCGCTATTGTGGCTAATTCGAGCTATAGAGTGGGGAGCTTCACTTGACTTGGGCGTTTTCGGGATTCTACCGCGCACCCCACTAGGTATGGTGGGTATCATTACTGCTCCTTTAGTACATGGTACGTTTCTCCACTTGCTATCTAATACCTTTCCACTACTTCTGCTGCTAGTAGCTACTTTCTATTTCTATAACAAAATTGCCCTGGAAGTATTTCTCTGGATATATTTAATCACCGGTTTTTGGGTGTGGGTAGCTGCTCGGCAAGCCTACCATATTGGGGCGAGCGGTATTGTCTACGGGTTGGCTGCCTTTCTTCTGTTCAGTGGTATCTTTCGTAAAGACATACGATCAGTAATAGTAGCGGTAGCGATTGCTTTTTTGTACAACGGTATGTTACAGGGACTACTCCCTAACGCTACACAACAAAACGTATCTTGGGAGTCGCATCTGCTGGGTTCAGTTGCTGGAGTGTTTTGTTCGTTCTATTTTCGCACATCGGGTGATACGCCAAAACTGCCTAAAGATAATACGAGGAACGTGATAACTGCTCTCAATTGCCAGAACCACACTTTTCGTGCTACTAGTTATTTTACAACTACTCAGTATAATTACACCTATTCTTATCAGGAAGAGGAAAAAGACCCTAAATATACTATTCAGTTGGATGAAGAGAAGAGAGATGAGCCGACTATTGTTTCAGAAATCTGAAAACCTTCTTTTTCGTTTCGGTGTCAGTTTTGCACTGAGCAATCAGCATATAATATCCGGCAGCGCACTGGCTTACATTTATCCGGTAGATATTAGATGCTACCTTCTCGGGTAGTACCTCCACTGGATTCCCTAAAATGTCTACTACGTTTAAAGAAATGTTGCCGACAAAGTTATTCACTTTATCAGTTCTAAAGTAGATAAAGTCGCGAGCAGGATTAGGATACACGGGAGCATCCTGATCAACAGGTTCGGTACGCTCGTGTTCGGCCATAGAAAAGGCGGGTAGCACTACCAGTACTACGATGAGCAACCAAGCTCCTACACCTGTTATGAACCAATCTAATCGCATTTAAAAACTTTCTTTATTTACTGTATACTATTTATTTAAGAAATAAGTTATAGAAAATTATACAAAGTACAGTTATCATGTACTATTACTGGTGTTTTCGCTAATAAAAAAGCGAGAGCACACCTCGCCTTTCATCTTTCAGTTTCAGTAATAATGTGCTAGTTTATCTCAGTCCTTTCTGGGCTGACAATTAATTTTCGCTGATGCTTTCTGCTACTCGATCAATCTCCTCTTCAATACGGGTAATTGCCTCATTCACCTCTTCGTAAGAAACACTCCAGTCTTCTTTAGTCATGGTTTGAATTTCTCGTAGTCTATCATTTACATCCTCCTGCTCTTCTTTCAGTTCAGCAATAGCCGACTCAATATCGCTTTTAGCATCTTCGTTCACATCTTTCGCGGTTTTCTTCAGATCGCGAATACGTTTGTCAATGTCTTTATTTTTATCTTTAAGCTCATCAGTTTTAGACTCGCGGTAGTCTTCGTAATAGGCTTCTCGCATTTCAATAGCTTCTCGAGTCTCCTCTTTTGCTTCTTGCGTTTCTGCTCGCGCTTCCTGAATCTGATCTTGCATATCCTGCTTAGTAATTTCTCGATTACAGCCTGAGAATGCAAGAATTATAAAAGCTGATAGTAAAAGGCTGTATTGTTTTAATAATACAAAGTTCATGGCAGTCATCTATTAGGTGAAAAAATTATTACAATAAGATAACCGTTTTCTACAAAAAAAGTTTAATCCAATTTAATGATATATCAGAGATATTATTGTAGAATACCCTGAATTACGGTGTCGTTGAGTGGCTTGGTCAAATACCCTTCTACTACTTGATAATTCTGAGCTCGGGTTCGATCTCGATCATCTAAGGAAGAGGTGAGCACGTATACTTTGAAACCAGACTGAATGTGAGCATCTTTTAATCCATCCAAGAATCCCCAACCATCCATAGTGGGCATGTTTAGGTCGAGAAGAATAATATCGGGTTTATCATCTTGATTGGCTTGAATATCTTGTAATGCTTTTTGGGCTTGAGAGTATTCTTGCACGTCAATATCTGTGCTGTTTTTTTGAAGTAACTTACGGCTTATTAGCAGATCAATCTGATTATCGTCTATGATAAAAACGCGCATAGTTTGTTCAGGTATGGTTTGATATTTAGAGAAACAAGATACGAAACCTTTACAGTATAAGTATAAGTAATTGATTATCAATTATTACATACGATGAACTAGCCATTATGTAGCTAATATAGTAGAAATTAGTAGATGTAGTAGTTGTTTATATAAATAATAGCAGAATGAAATTGCTTTATATAATATTCTGCAGAATAGATAACGATATTCTTTAAATGCTATGCTATAAAAATTAGGCTAAACAGTAGGAAAACTTGCAGGTGATTTTAGAAATTTTGCAAAATACAGCAGTAAATTTTTTTATTTTTTGGAATATTATTCTTGCTCACGTTTATAAAAATATAGTTTAGGAAAGGACGAACCCTGCTTTTCACTCAGGGTAAAATACCCCTCACTATTGACTGACCAACCAATGGCCTCGCCTTGAGGTTCTACCGTGTAAGGAAGTATTTTTGGCTTGCGTTGCATCATTTCAAATACTGAGGTCTGGTTGTTTGCGCGCTGCCAATACATAACTTCCACGTACGACTTCACCAGCAATTCTCGGCCATCAGGGGAAATGTCCCCGCCTACGGGTTGGTTAAAGATTCCCCTAATTTCGCGAGACCACTCGCCTACTTTTTGAGCAAGAATAGTGGATAGGGTAGACTGAGGGTAAGGCAGGTAGTATAAACGGGCAAAACGGTCACGTTTGGAAAGAATATACAAATCCCGGGTGAGAGGGTCGACTAGTAATGTTTCGGCATCTCTGGCTCCATCCGGATACTTTACCCGTATTTTTTCTACCTCCCGGACCGTGTCAATGACC
>CAKZPJ010000695.1 GCA_937138955.1 uncultured Flammeovirgaceae bacterium
GCTGAAGGCACCTGGGGTTATAACCTACCTGCCGGAGGCACTACTGATGATACCCGCTGGAAAAAGCTGCTGACCGAATTTCTGCTAACCCAGTCGGTTAAACTAAGTGCTGAAGATTTTGCGGAATATATCGTAAAGAAGTACGAGCAAGAAATTCAGCAACTCAAGCAAACCGATAGCTTCGATCCTGAACCTTTCGAGGTAAGTGTTCGCCGGATGGCCTGGTTGCAGGAGTGGGCAAAAGTAGCTAAACCCTACGCTGAACGTGATTTAGACGGCTATTCTTTTGCCCTTAGTCAGTTTTACGGAGGTGAAATGACTTGTGCCGGAATGCTATACGCCCCTAGCATCGGTTCGTTCTATCCGGCTCAGCCCGAAAGGGCTTATTCAGAAACCTATAAACTTGCCATATTTGATCTGGGCTTTGGCCGTGATATTAGTGGGTTGGTAGGCGCAATGGTGGCAGCAGCAATGCAACCAGATGCTACTCCCGAAGTGGTAATTAATACGCTACGTGACGTGGACCCACACGGCTACTTCAAAAGCCGATTAGTAGGACGAACTGCTTATCGCTTGCTAAAAGACGCTCGTCGCATTGTTCGTCAGGCAAAACAACCGTTGCCGGAGGGGGAAGAAGTAAGAATCGAGATTCCTGCTAATTCATCTTTAGATTCACTAACCTTCTGGCAGATGCAGCGGGCGTTTAGGTTGTTGGATGCTAAAAATCAGGATTTACCCTTTCATGCCGGAGAGATTTTTCTAGTAAACCTAACTGCTTTACTATTCTGTGATTTCGATTTTGCCCAATCAATGGCGTTTGTAGTGAATTTTGGTCGGGATAATGATACTACCGCCGCTGTGACCGGAGCTATTTTGGGAGCCTACTGGGGAGCTGATCAATTACCGAAAGAAATGGTAAATTCAGTTTTAACCGTGAATGATACAGTGCTGGATACCAATCTTGAAGAATTGGCTAATCAACTGACGGATAAGATATTAGCACGAATCCCTAGGTGAGTGCAACGAATTCCGGGGGTCTCCCGCCTTCTAAGGGGATCCCGGAATCGAGGAGCTTCGTCCGGAAATACGTTCAAAGTTGCTTTCTACTGACCTGCTGGGACATCCACATTTGCCGAGATGCTTACTTGTTGTGTGGGTGCCGATGGGTCGTTTGAAAACACAGTGATTACCTTGTTCTGCTTACCTCGTCGTCCGCGTGGGTTAAACGTTACACTGATCTTGCTGCTTTCGCCGGGAGCTAATGTGTTTTTATCTGGATTGGAAACAGTGCAACCACAGTTAGCCTTGGTTGATCGAATGTTTAAATCACTCTTTCCAGTATTGGTAAAAGTAAAATCGGTAGTTACTTTCCCATCTTGCGAGATTTTACCAAAATCATGCTTTTTATCGGCAAAGGTCAGCTTCGGAGCTTCGGCTAGCTGGTCTTCAGTCAGCGGCTCAAAGTATTCTTCTACCGTGGCCATTACCGTGAATTCTTTCAGATTATCTTCCGCTTCATCGGTAAACAGACGAATACGATCAGTAGAAAAACCTAGTCGCTTGCGCTGCACCGCGTCTGTGGCGTTATAGGTTACTTTAATGGCTCCTTTTTGCTTGGACTGCAATGTTTGAGGCTGAATGTCAACCGAAATATGACCGGGCGTAACCACGTTGGTAGCAAAAGTCACTGGCTGGTCACTATCATTGAATACGTCAAAAGTTTTCTCTACCGGCTCGTTAGTCAGCACCTTGCCCATGTTGAACGAGCGGTACTTTACCCGCAGTTTACCTATAGCCGTCGGGAAATCATCCTGCGGAGTTTTGGGCTTGGGATTGACGTTCCCTTTTATGTACAATACTTTGGTGCTAGGATCGGCATTGGAAGTAACCGTAATAGATTTGCGGAACGCACCCGGACGGTTTTTTGGGTTGTACTGAGCGACAATCGTTCCCTTTTCCCCCGGGGCTACGGGTTCCTTAGTCCAACTGGGAGTAGTACAGCCGCAAGAAGCTTTCACATTATTAACGATAATCGGAGCTTTTCCCGTATTGGTAAACACAAACTCATGCGAAATGGGGCCACCTTCTTCCTTCACCGTACCAAAATCATGGTCAGTAGTTTCAAAGGTTAAAACCGGATTCTGGGCAGTGGCTACCGTGGATACGGCAATGCTTAATGCCAGCAAAAAGGTGAACACAAGTGGTCGTTGCTTTTTCATGGTTCAAGTTTGATTTTTATGTTTTTTAGATAGATGAACAATTATAGTGCGAAAGATTTATCCCCATAACGATATAACTTCGCGTATCATCTATTTTCGCAAAACGAATTGAGATTTAAAAGTTCAGGTGTTGTTCTATTTTTCGGTTATGCGTAATATTTTACTTTATTTTGCAGAAAAAGAGACGATATGGCACGCATACTTACGGGAATACAGAGTTCGGGAAAACCTCATTTGGGAAATATTTTAGGGGCAATTCAGCCCGCGATCCAACTTTCTCGGGATAAGGATGCGGGAGGTCGCCCCAATGAATCCTTTTTCTTCATCGCTGATTTGCACTCGCTTACTACCATTAAAGATGCTGAAACTCGTCAATCGAACGTCAATGCGGTAGCGGCAGCTTGGTTAGCCTGTGGGTTCGATACTGAGAAAAACGTTTTTTATCGTCAATCCAAAATCCCTCAAGTTTGTGAGCTGACTTGGTATCTGAATTGTCTCACGCCCTACCCAATGCTAGCGAATGCTCATTCGTTTAAAGACAAAGCCGACCGTCTGGCGGATGTAAATGCGGGATTGTTCACCTATCCGGTACTAATGGCCTCCGATATTATTTTGTACGATGCTAACTTCGTTCCGGTAGGCAAAGACCAGCAGCAACACTTAGAAATGACCCGTGATATGGCTTCGACTTTTAATCATCAGTACGGAGAGACCTTTGTGGTTCCCGAGGCCAAGATTGACGAAAGCCGGATGGTGATTCCCGGTACGGACGGAAAAAAAATGAGCAAATCGTATCAGAATACCATTGATATCTTTCTGCCCGAAAAAAAGCTGCGCCCGCAGATTATGTCCATTATAACCGATAGCACCCCGCTAGAGGAACCTAAGAAGACTGAGGGTGATACAGTTTTTACGCTATACAGCCTACTGGCTACCGACCAGCAAGTTGCCGATATGCGGGCGAACTACGAGGGGGGGAACTACGGCTACGGTCACGCCAAGCAAGCCTTATTTGAGCTAATTAGTGAGCAATTTTCCGGGGAGCGGGAGAAGTATGATTACTACATGAATAATCTACCCGAACTACACCAAGAGCTGGAAAAAGGCGAAGCTAAAGCCCGAGAGGTCGCTTTGGAAGTATTAGGGCGAGTGCGAGGGAAACTGGGGTATTAAAGTCGCACTGTCACAAAAGTCTATTGATTTCGTTATACTTATACGGCAACTGAAAATTATTGTATGAATTACGCTAAGGTACACGAAGCATTGCGAAAAGTACACAGCCCTGAGGATGCCGACCGGCGTTCCGGAGAGACGATTGTTCAGGGGTTTAACGACTTGGAGGTACAAAATCTGGATAAGCTCAAGGATATGTTTGCTACTAAGCAAGATTTGTATGATACTAGAGAAATGCTAGTGGATAAAATTAATGAGTCGGAAAAAAGATTATCAGATAAGCTAGATAATAAAATAGACGATAAGATTAATAAGGTCTATTGGTTCTTAACGGGACAAACTGCTGTTCTGGTAATGTTGGTTTTGGCGATTCACCGGTTGGTAGATGTTGTTTAAAAGCTAAAAGCTTTATGCCTAGTCTTCGCGACTTTCTCCTTTCTTAAATTGCTCAAAACGGGACCTCTCTTCTTTGCGAGGAAACACATTATCGGCTACATCAGCATCGGCTGTGCCCCGGTCAGGATCTAAGGTAATCTTAACCGCCTCTTTATCTTTCGCAAATACTTTGGTGGCCTGTTGCTCATTTTTCCGCCAGAT
>CAKZPJ010000696.1 GCA_937138955.1 uncultured Flammeovirgaceae bacterium
GGAATAGAGAAAATTTCTGGTTAGCTGCCATACACTAAATATTCCGGTAACTTTTGGCTTAGCTCAAACGGGTTGTAAAGATTAGCTAGTTCCTGTATCGCAATAGGGAACAGAGTAAACGTCCAAGTGCGCCCAGTAAGTGGCTCTTTTACTTGATTTGCTAGTTCAAACGAAGAAGAACCTGTTGCAATAATCTTGAGCTTAGGGAAACTATCATGTAGTAACTTAAGATTAATTCCAATGTTAGGAATACGCTGAGCCTCATCAATGAAGATTAAGTCGTAGCCTTTTACCAGCAGCTCCATTTGACTCAAATCACGACTCGAGAGTATATCCGAGTACACTTTTTCGTCAGCATTGATAATGAGTTTTTTAAAGGGTAAATTATCCAGAATATTTTGTACCAATGTAGTTTTACCCACTTGTCGTGGCCCATACAATATAACTATCTTGTCAGAAGACAATAACTTATCCTGAATTGACTGATATATTTTTCGGGCGATATACATAAAAATGTACAGTTACAACCCTAGCAAGTTAGCGATATTCGCGCTAATACCGCTAGTGAACTCGCGATATTCACGTTAATTCCGATAATTATTTACTAAATCAATCTGACGTAGCTCCCTAAGCACTTAATTTCTTCTTTATATTGATTCACAATGTGCTGGATATCTTCATCTTTCCAGTGACCCTCAAAATCGATAAAGAACCAATAGGTAAATGTCTTACCTCGTTTAGCTGGGCGGCTCTCAATCTTGGTTAAGTTGATACCTTCTTTATTGAAAGCCTGCAAAAAATCGGCTAAAATTCCTGGCTCGTCGGAGTGCGGTAGCTTTACTAGTACCGATGTTTTATCTGATCCGCTAGGTTGATTGGTGAATGATTTACTGATAATAAAGAAGCGAGTTTGATTATCGCCCGAAGTTTCTACGTTCTCGAATAAGATAGGGACTTGGTATTCTTGAGCAGCAATGCGGGAACAGATTGCCGCACTATCTGGCTCGCGAACTACCAGTCGGGCAGCCTTAGAGGTAGACTCAACCGGAATCAACTCAACCGTGCTATCGTTTATCACCTCGTCAATAAATTTTCTACACTGCCGAAAAGCAATATCTTTAGAATAAATCTTTCGGACTTTTGACAAGTGATCGGCTTGGCTTACAAACGCAAAGTGTACATCCATCGGCAATTCGGCCACGATATGTACATCATATTCAGCTAAACAGTCAGCCGTTTCGGGCACCAGTCCCTGTTGGTTATTCTCTACAGGGATTACTCCGAATCTAGTTACCTCGGCGGCTACTGATTTGAATACCGCTCGGATACTACTTACCGGCATGTATTCGCTCATCGCTCCAAAGCGGCTCTCCGCTGCTTGGTGAGTAAAACTACCGCTTGGTCCTAAATAAGCAATCCGCTCGGGTAGTTCGATATTACGGCTTACGGCAAATATTTCCAGAAAGATGGCATCAATAGCGGCGTCGGGTAGTAAGCCCTTGCTTTGATCTTTGAGACGGTCTAGAATAGCTTTCTCTCGCTCAGGGCGGTATATAATACTATTGGTAGAGCGCTTGAGTTCGCCAACTTGTTTAACCACCTCCATCCGCTCGTTAAGTAGAGCTAGAAGTTGGTCGTCAAGTTGGTCAATACGCTGGCGATATTCGTTGAGTTTCGCTGATTCCATAGTTCAGGTGGATTGGAATCGGTAAATTAGAAAAAATTTTACGGAAAAAGCTTTTAATCAGCTAGAGGACGATTAGCTGATAACTCAATAATGTATTAAAAAATGCTTTTCACTTACAGTTGGTTTCAACTTTCACTATCTGGAAAAAATCATAAAAATGTTTATGACTACAGTACATAGATAATAAAGGTACTTTACATCATAGTAGCCATTCTTGATTAAAAAAAGGGTGATCAAGAATCGTATGAGAGAAGTGTATTATCCATTGACATTAAATTATACCTGTTTAGTAAACGCTTAACCGTTGTAGTATTCTGATCAGACAGTTCGCTTATTTTAATTATTTCTTTGGATAATGTTCGTATTTGGTCAAAAATATCGCTACGTGTTTTCATAAAAAATGTGATGTTTAGTTGTATTATAATAGAAGGCAAAATCTATTCTGAAAATCTATTTCTCGTTTAGGCACCTCATATTATATTAATAATCATTCTATTATTTTTTTGCATTACATTGATAATCAGTTAATTATGATTTTTGGACCTCATTTCAAAGTAGATAGCATTCTCTTGTGCCTGTGTAAGTAAATTGGGAAAGCTATCCCAGAATAAGAACGATTCCTAAAATGGGAAAGCTAGGGATGTAGGAATATGTCTGCTTCATTGTGATTGTCGAGGACTTCGAGTACTTTTGATACTATTTATTATTATTCGCTATGCAACGGGATTACGAAGTATTTACACTTATTCAGCAGGAGTTTGAGCGTCAAGAACGAGGCATTGAGCTGATTGCCTCCGAAAACTTCACTTCACCTCAGGTAATGGAAGCAATGGGCAGCGTGCTCACTAACAAATACGCCGAAGGCTTACCTGGTAAACGCTACTACGGTGGTTGTGAAATAGTAGATAAAGTGGAGCAATTGGCTATTGATCGGGCGAAAGAATTGTTTGGTGCTACTTGGGCCAATGTACAGCCTCACTCGGGCGCGCAAGCTAATGCTGCAGTTATGCTAGCGGTATTGCAGCCTGGTGACAAAATTCTAGGATTTGATCTATCACACGGTGGACATCTAACCCACGGCTCACCGGTTAACTTCTCAGGAAAGCTTTACCAGCCCTCATTCTACGGTGTAGAAAAAGAAGATGGCAATGTACCAGCGGGCTTCATCGATTACGATAAAGTAGAAGCCACAGCTCAACAAGAGCGACCTAAATTACTCA
>CAKZPJ010000697.1 GCA_937138955.1 uncultured Flammeovirgaceae bacterium
TGAAACAAAAGAGGGGCTTGAGCAAATACAACGTTTAGAAGAACAGTCGATTCATCTGGAGATGCTAATCTATCTTAAGATTTGGGAAGCTGACTTATTTATCAAACGGTATTATCAGATTGTCAGACTCTTACAGGGACTTTCTTATGACTGGCATTTCAAAATTGCGGAGAGCAACCGAGATGAAGAAGCTACAGGTAAGCGCCATACTATCATTCGCCAAAAGGTAAGGGATGTTTTTCAAAACGAGTTTCCGGCAATATACCAGTCTTTCAAAGTTGCCTATAAAACTCAGGTTAGAAACTCAATTGCTCATTCTAAATTTTCCTTTCAAAGCAGACATATTCACTTGGATAACTACATTCAGAGTGATCCTGCATCTCAATTAAAAGTAATCACATTCGACGAATGGATCGAGATGTTCCACTACACTATGATTCTTTACAATGAGCAGATAGGTTTTATTGAAAAGGCGCGAAGTTATTATAGTGAAATAGCCGCTAAATCAGATAACCTTTGCGAAGTCATGATAACTCGTAAAGACCCAGAAGAAAGAGTAGAATATCATACGTTAAAACATCGTCCAGAATTCGGTAGATGGCATTGGCTTAGCCAGGACAATAGTTGATTAAATTGGAGCTTTCTTAAGAATAGAGAAATTAAGTCTATCGGTCTATAATGCCCATTCCTACGGTTCAAACACAGTACTTTATTAAAGAGCTTGATACCGATGGGCACGCCCCCATGAAATTTTACTGCAATGATGGCCAGGTATACTATTGCAAGTATCGCTTAAACTACAAGCCTGAACGCGAACTAGACTTTCTCACCTACGAGGTAGTAGCTCACGAGCTACTTCAGTACCTCAATATTCCCACACCACCTATTGCCTTCGTAAATGTAACAGAGGATTCTTTTGACCGCAACCAACTACGGCGCAATAGGTCGCACTGTGAAGCGGGTATCACCTGCTTTGGTTCGCAGGAAGTAGTAGCGCGTATCCTTTCCCCAATTGAGAAGGTTAGCAACAAGCATGATTTCAATCAGTTGGCTAATCCGCTAGATTTACTGAGAATTGCCTTGTTTGATCAGTGGGTAGGAAACGCCGACCGGGGCAAACCTATTGACGAAGGATATAACTATAATTTACTAATAGCAGACCAAGACAAAAAGCAGCAATACGTAGCTTTTGACCATGCTTTTATCTTCGGGGGAGAGAATCAGCTACGTATCTTCAATCCTCAATCTGTTGGCTTTCAAAAGGATAGCTTATTAGGTTGCGAATATTTTTGGTCAGTGATACGTTATATACCTACGGAAAATTGTTTGAACGCAATTGAGCAATTTTTCGTATTTTTACAAACCGATGAGTGGCACACGATCATATCCGATACTATCGCTCAATGTGCGACGCACTGGCCGCTTCCCCCGAATATGGAAGAGCGGGTCATTAATTTTTTAAGCAGTCGCGCGGCGAACCGTCCTGACCGCCTGGATATGCTGCAAGAAACCATTCAACAACATTTATATCAACACCGATCATGAAAGCCTACTTAGCACCAATATACTGTCAGACAAATTCCCTCAGCCAGGAAAAGCTGACCTTGGGTTTGATCCTTTTTGCCGTAGAACCAGCTACGGGTTTACCCTCAATATTTTTTAAACTATCTGAGAAGAAAGCCCAAATTGCTGAGAAATTAACTGACGTATCAAAAAGCTTTTTTACTACTACCGAGAAATACATTCAAAATGTAATTGAGAATTTACAAGAGGAACCACCACTTTTTGCCAAGCTATCTAAGAAAGCATTATTAGCTGATGAAAAAGTGTATGAGTACCTTCAAAAGTATGCTCACGGCTTGTTAGAATTT
>CAKZPJ010000698.1 GCA_937138955.1 uncultured Flammeovirgaceae bacterium
ACCAATCCGAAGAAGGTAGCCAGAGAACCTACCCGATCTACCCAAATAGAGCCGATAATGATGACTAGCAAAGCATTAGTCACGTTCTTTATACCATTTCGCCAGTAGTAGCGGTCTTTTGGGTTTTTTACGCCCCGAAAAATGAGCTTTAGCCCAAAGAACCGAAACAACCACAATCCAAAAATTACCAGTAAGGAATAGGCAATCTTCAGTTGTATGGCTTGGCTAATGAGCCAGTTCTCAGCAATCCATTCAGAAATATTCATGTAGGCTCCGGTTGCGAAACGTGATACTTTGCTAACGCCTACAAAAATCAAGGGGAAAATGGTAGAAAGCAACTACCTGCCCCTGTTTATTAGTAGTAATGATTATTAGAGCGTTCGTACTGGAGTTGCTACGATGGTACAAAATAAATTGATTTATTAATTACCCATTAGCTATCTTCGGGAAGAAATATCTTGCGTAAACCAACCTGATTAACCATCGTCTATGCCTCAATTATCATTTTTTTGCTGGATTTGCCTTTTAGCTTTTACTACGATAACTCATGCCCAAAATCAGCCTCGTCCTAATGTACTGCTCATTTTTACTGATGATCAGGGATCGCTGGATATGAACTGCTACGGGTCGGAAGATTTGCAGACCCCGCATATGGATGATCTGGCGGCTTCGGGGGTTCGGTTCACTCAGTTTTACGCTGCCGCTCCGGTTTGCTCACCCTCACGAGCTGGTTTGCTTACCGGGCGCACTCCGCTCCGGGCAGGTTTGCCAGGTAATGTTCCTATTCCCTATCGTCAGGAAGGAGCGGGCTTGCCAACCGAAGAGGTAACTATTGCCGAAATGCTGAAAGATGGTGGTTACAAGACTGGGCATATTGGCAAGTGGCATTTGGGACATAATGCCGAAAAGCAACCCACCGGACAGGGCTTCGACTACAGCTTCGGCCATATGGTAGGCTGCATTGATAATTATAGCCACTTCTTCTATTGGAGCGGCCCTAATGTTCATGACCTTTGGCGCAACGGGGAAGAAGTCCATTATCCCGGTCAGTTCTTTCCGGATTTGATGGTAGACGAAGCGCATCAGTTTCTGGAACAGAATCAAGATACCACCTTCTTTCTCTACTGGGCTATTAATGTGCCTCACTATCCCTACCAGGGGTCGCCTGAATGGATGAAAACCTACGCTGACCTACCCTCGCCCCGTCGGGAATACGCTGCGTTTGTTTCGACAATGGATGAGAAAATCGGGGCAGTGTTGGACAAACTAGATGAACTTGGTTTGCGCGAGAACACTTTGGTAATCTTTCAGTCTGATCACGGGCATTCGGTAGAAGAACGCGCGATGTTTGGTGGGGGCAATGCCGGAGATTACCGCGGGGCGAAATTTAGCTTGTTTGAGGGCGGCATCCGTGTTCCGGCTATTGCCAGTTGGCCGGGTACGTTGCCCGAAGGTGAGATACGTAACCAATTAGCAATAAGCACCGATTGGCTCCCAACTATTGCTGATCTCTGTGAGGTAAGCCCGCCCCAAACCGTGCTGGACGGAAGAAGTTTAGCACCACTACTTCGAGATGCCACGACTGACTCACCCCATGAAACGGTTTACTGGCAAACCGGACGCGGAGAAAGCAGTCAGTGGGCCGTGCGCCAGGGGGACTGGAAACTGATTGGCAACCCGCGTGACCCAGTACAACCCGACCGTCTGGTGATGGCTGATAGCCTATTTTTAGCCAACCTTTCCCAAGATATTTCGGAGTCTACTAATCTGGCAAGTCAGCATCCGCAAAAGACTAAGGAACTTCATCAGTTATACGAGCAGTGGCTAAATGAAATCACCCAGGAGAACCAACTTAGGAGTTATGAGTAGTATCAATATAAGAGAGTAAATTTTTGAATGATAGAATGAAGGAGTGAAACATATAGTACTTTATTCTATCACGTTCCACGCTGGATTCGCTCATTCGACTATTCATTTATATTGATTAGTGCGCTAAACCGATCTACCTATGAACCGGACACGCTTACGTCAGTTAGCTCTACTTGTATTAATGGGTATCTTGGGGATGCAACCACCTCCCGATAGGTCGTTAAGCAAACATATTAGCGAGCAGCTGACTACATATACGAATACTTTTCGGCAAGAGAAAATATATATCCACTTTGATAAACCGTACTATAGTGCTGGTGAGTCTATTTGGTTTAAGACCTATCTGGTAGATGCCACTACGCATTACCCCCAACCCCTCAGTGGCTTGGCTTACGTAGAACTGATTGACCCTGACGGAGAAATTATCAGTCATCGTAATCTGAAAATTACCAAGAGCGGGGCGGCTGGAGATTTCTCGCTAAACGATACGCTACCCGTAGGAAACTATACCATACGCGCCTACACCAACTGGATGCGAAATTTTGACGAGGAGTACTTCTTCCAGAAGTCACTACCCATTGGTAGTGTAGACAGTACTGCACTGGCGGAAAGTATCCGTCAGGAGGAACGAGTAGAGCAAGAAAGTTTTATTTTTCAACAAAGCCTACCACCGATCGATCTCCAATTTTTTCCCGAAGGGGGAGAACTGGTAGATGGGCTAGTAAGTATGGTTGCTTTTAAGGCTACTGGGCCAGATGGGCTGGGTTTAGCCGTGCGGGGGCGTATTGTCGATCAGAACCAGCAGCTAGCAGCTACCTTCAAAAGTCAGCAATTTGGTATGGGACGTTTTATACTTAAACCTTTAGCCAACAGTACTTATCGGGCAGAAATAGAAGTGGCCGGGGTGCCTCTTACCTTTACTCTGCCCGAGGTGCAAGAGCAGGGATATACCATGCGAGCCACACCCCGTTATCTCTCAGAAGATATTAGGGTTATTGTAGAAAGTAAGAGTAATAAGGGAGTGGAAGATGGAGTATTAATTGGTCACCAGCGGGGCATACCCTTTACTTCTACGCCGGTAGATACGGATAGTCCGTACTTCATTGCTGAAATACCTAAAGCTCTGTTTCCGGAGGGTATCTGTCATCTTACCTTCTTTGATGAAACCGGTAAGCCGCAGTGCGAACGCTTAATTTTTGTCAATTCCCCTACGGATCTACCTAAACTGATTATTGAGAATGACCAATCAAGTTA
>CAKZPJ010000699.1 GCA_937138955.1 uncultured Flammeovirgaceae bacterium
CTCAAAATCCGTTGTTTTCGCATCAAATAATTAACTCAAACAGCTTCTAAGTTTTATTCTTCTTTAACCACTGCTCACGTTGCAGGTCAGGAAGATGATTGATTTTAAAATCTTCAAATAATGCCTGAAATCCATCACCGTCGGGTGAGGCAGCGGTCATACCAACCATTACGGGCGTATTGGCTGGAAAATAGGCCAATCGTAGCAGAGTGAAGGTAGTGTTGTCTAGTGAATAGTGTATTTCTACGTAGTCTAGCCTTCTGATTGCTTTAAACCAGACAGATTCGGGAGCTTGCTCCAGTTCTACTACGCTCCAATCACTGTGTTCCCGGGTGACTACCGCGCTTAGGTTTATTTTCTTGTTCACATATTCTACTCCTGTTTTAATCCAATTACGCTCGTCTATTCTAATCATCAGACCCATCTGGTCGTAGCGAGATTTATACCCTCCACTTATCTTAACGGTTACTTCAAACTCTCCACCCAAATGACAGTAGTAGAAAAGACCATCGTCTACTATAAAACCATAGTGTGTGATGCGCCAGAAATCAGTTTTGGGGGTTACGTACACCGACAGCGACTGGTCATTCGTAACATTCCACTGTTTCGGCTCATTAAACCATTGCATTTGTCTCATTGGCTGCTATTGATGCATCTATTATAGCGGTTACTTTTCTACGTAGGGCACTAATACCTCTTGCCAGATTTTATACCCTTCGGCATTCATGTGCAGATTATCTTTCAAGAAGATATGTTCTACCACTTTTCCGTTATCATTCAGAGCGGGGTTCCATACATCGGCAAACTCGGTATCTTTGGTTTTATCGGCGTACTTTTTCAGTCGGGCGTTTAGGTCTTCGTAGGTTGCTTTTAGTTCCCAGCGGGCTACACTAGGTTTAGGGGAAATAAATACGACCGGAGTATCACCCAACTCCTTCTTGATCTTCTTACGGAGCTTTTTGGCCTCCCGCATAATCTGCTTAGGGCTATCGCCCGCGGCAATATCATTATCGCCTTCGTAAATAAAAATCTTAGAGGGTTGGTAGGGATAAATTACCCGGTCGGCATAGTGGAGCAAATCAGAGAATTGGGAACCGCCGAAGCCGCGGTTAATAATTCGCTGGTCGGGGAAATAATCGGATATATCCTGCCACTTCGCAATAGATGAGCTGCCGGTAAATAGGATGGCTCCCGACTCTATCGGATTCGGAGCATCTTGCTGCTCAAACTTTTGAATAGTTTCTTCCCAACGTTCCGGTCCTTGCTCCTGAGCTACGGAAGTAAAGGCAAAAGTTGTAGCACACAAGAGACCACTGACCATTTTCGCTATTGACGGTAAGTTCATAGTTTGATTGTTAAGTAGTTTGTACAAAAAGCCTGCGGAAGATAGGTTTTATCAAACACCTTCGCAATTCCTGATTTGATTAGTTAAAGCGAGAAGGGTGTACGACAAATTTCCTCATGGGTATAAATTCGTATTTTGCCTTCAAAAACGATGGACTTCAAAGAACGAGCTAACCAACTACTTGACCGCCATTTAGCGGAATGGGAATCTGATCCGAGTCGCCTGGACTCTGAAACATCACATGAGAGCGGCGCACAGGTGAATGCCAAACAAATAGAGCGGGTCTGTCATCATTATGGCCAAGCCCTTGAAGACGAAAACCAGCAAATGATTACTCAACAAGTATACAAAGAGTATGAAGGCGAACAAGTAAACCAGCGGCACTATGTGAGTGTAGATGGGGCAATGTACTTAACGCGAGAGGAGAGCTGGAGGGAGCGGCTGTCGCGCGGCAAGTTGGGACGAATTTATAGACAGGATGATCGGGCAGCGGTTAGCAAAGACCGGGCAATGCTCACTGATTCCACGTATGTTTCTCACTTGGGGCATCATCAAGACTTCATCACCAAGATGAACTATGAGTTGGAAAATCTCAACCAACTCGTCTTCATCGCTGATGGTGCCCGCTGGATATGGCCGCCATGGAATGGAAATGGATAGACGCTACTTATCCAGAGAGCACCCAGATCGTAGACTTTTACCATGTCAAAGAGCACCTATGCGCCTTTGCCAAATTACATTTTCTGGATCAAGAGCAACGCACTATGTGGAAGCAGCAGATGAGCGACGTGATGCTTAGTCAAGGACTAAATCCAGTGATTGCGGCTCTGCGAGCTATGCCCGAGCAGCAGGGAAGTCATCAGAAACGAAAGGAACTACTGAGGGTACCTAAGCAAGAATGAAGTACGGATGCAGTACCATGATTTTATTGAACAGGGAATGTTGATAGGCTCTGGAGCCATAGAATCAGCACATCGGGATGTTTTGCAGGAACGTATGAAACTATCCGGACAACGCTGGACTTTACAGGGCTTTCAACAGATGCCGCAACTGCGGGTAGCTTACAAAAATAAAGAAGCGCGAAGAATTACCAGCTTATGCAAACAAGTCGCTTAATGGGATATTTGTCGTACACCCATCAGCAGTTTATTTGTATATGACCATGAAGATTTTTATAGGCATTGCGCTGCAATCTGTGCAGAACATTATTTATCTCAATCTGCTGCTCGTTATACGATCGGGTAATGCTCCGTTGTACGCACCGCAAAGCGACGATATTCATCAGATGATAAATTTGGCTATCTCATTAGGTGCAGCCGGCATACCGTCCCCAATCTTAAGCTATCCTATTTCTCTGGAAGGGCCTGAAATTTATTCTAAATTCTATTGGACATAAATATCAGCATGTTAAGATAGTATACTGTTTAGGTAAGTTTGTGGTTTATTTCTCTTTCAAAGACGTCTACTTTTATTCCTTTACTATACCTAAACACTATAAGCTTATGAAAAAGGTCTTACAAACTCGTATTGGGAGAAAGATATTGACCTTGGTCATTCCTCTTCTTCTCGCTCAGGCAACATACGCGCAAAATGATATTGTAAGTGGCTCAGTTACTGATGAATCGGGGGGAGTTTTACCGGGGGTCACGGTTATCAATAAGGGTTCTTTAGCCGGAACCGTTACTGATATAGACGGGAAATACCGAATTGAGGTCGGCGACAATGCTACCTTAACATTTAGTTTCGTGGGTTACTTAACAAAGGATGTTCCAGTGGGCTCCCGCTCGGTAGTAGACGTAGCCATGGAGCCTGATCTGGTTTCGTTGGATGAAGTAGTAGTAACCGCGCTAGGACTTACCCGAGAGAAAGAATCACTTGGGTACGCCGTACAGGAGCTGGAGGGTAACGAACTGAACCCTTCTAATGATCCTAATATTGTCAATTCACTGTCGGGTAAGATTGCTGGGGTGCAAGTGACTAGTGGCGGAAGCACAGTCGGGGCTTCATCTAGAATCGTGATCAGAGGGAACGCATCTTTTGGTGACAATCAACCACTTTTCGTGGTGGACGGTACTCCAATCGACAATACAACGACCAACCTTGCAGGTGCGGGCGGTGTTGACTGGGGAAATACTGCTTCGGATTTAGACGTGAATAATATTGAATCGGTTTCGGTGCTAAAAGGAGCTACTGCCGCGGCTTTGTACGGTAGCCGGGCTACCAACGGAGTAATTCTAATTACTACGAAGAGGGGAAATCAAAACGGAAATAAGATTGGCGTAGACGTCTCGTCATCCGTAATTGTTGACGATCCTTCTTATTTTCCAGCTTTTCAAAATGAGTACGGTGGTGGCTGGAATGGTAGTGAGTATATTTACGATCAGTACCAAGCTAATAATCCGGGGGCAAACCTGTCGTATAATGAGTACGCCAAGCAGTTCTCCTACAATTACGTAGATGGACTAGGTGGTGGAGTAAGCGACTCGGGACCTATCAACTGGGGCCCCCGACTAGATGCCGGATTACTATTAGACCAATGGTCTACTGGTCCGAACAGCCCTTGGGTTTCTCGTCCGGGTAACATCGATGACTACTTTAGAACTGGCGTAAACCTGGAAAATAATGTAGCTATATCCGCTTCCGGTGAAAAAGCCTACGGTAGAGTATCATTTACTAATCTGGATACCAAAGGAATAATAGAGAATACCGATCAGCGGCAAAATACGATTAACGCTAGTTTTACGCTTACACCTAGCGACCGAATCACTGCCAATGCTAACGTCTCTTACCTAAAGAAAGAGAGTGATAACATTCCTAACAACGGATATTCGGGAGCTATTGTGAACTACGCTTGGCGACAGCGAGACTTTGATACGAATTACGCTCGACAAATTTTTGAGGAGCAGGGCAACGAAGGGTACATGTTTCCCAATCAGGACAACCCGTTCTATAGTTTAAGAAACACCACTTCTTTCTTCCGGGATCGGACATTCGGAAACGCGAGTATTGATTATAAAATCAATGACTGGCTATCTATTTTGGGTCGCGGGGGTATAGATTTTTACAATGAATACCGAAAGGATATTACCCAGGCCGGAACCTCTCGTAATATGCGAAGAGGTATGGGTGGGCAGTTTAACCAAACTCAAATCTATTCCAAAGAAACTAACTTAGACCTTATACTAAGTTTCGATAAGCGATTCGGCGATTTCGAGTTCGACGCTTTAGTGGGTGCCAACTACCGAAATAACGTAAACAAGAGCATGTTTATGAGAGCTAATGATCTCACGGTACCTGATCTCCATACCATTACTAATGCTAAGGGTAATCCATCCGTGAGTATGTACGATGGCGAATGGGAAACCAACAGTTTGTTTTTCTCCGCCAACGGCTCGTATAAAGATTATCTATACCTAGGAGTAACCGGACGTAACGACTGGAGTTCTACGCTTCCTTCCGATAAGTGGTCGTATTTTTACCCGTCCGTTAGCTTGGGCTTTGTACTTACCGAGGCACTCCAGTTACAGTCTAATTTGTTGAGCTACGCCAAGTTGAGAGGTAGCTGGGCTCGAGTTGGGGGTGATACTGATCCCTATCAGCTCGACCGAACTTACTCAGCCGGTACGTTTAATTCAGTAGCTACCTTTAGACCAACATCTACCTTACCTCCGACTAACCTTCTGCCGGAAGAAACTGAATCATACGAGATAGGGGCAGAGTTACGGTTTTTTAATAGTAGGGTGAATTTGGATGTAACGTACTACAACCAATTGACGGCCAATCAGATATTAGAGGTAGCTACTTCCCGAACAACCGGGTACGGTGCCATGCTGCTAAATGCGGGAGAAATTCAGAACAGTGGCGTTGAGTTAATGCTAAATGCAGAGGCAATCAATACTCCTTCCGGATTTAGCTGGGACGTAACCGTGAACTGGGCTAAAAACAGAAGTGTGGTTAATGAGCTATTCGGCGATCTGGAATCGTACCGTATATCTCGTGGTTTTGGAGGAGCTACTCTGCTGGGTATTCCTGGTCAGGAATGGGGTATTCTTTGGGGGCTTCCTTTCGTAAGAGATGATAATGGTAGTGTGGTGGTTAATAATAACGGAATTCCACTGACGACCAATGAAGGCACAAACCTCGGTAATGTTACCCCGGACTTTACGGGTGGACTGAGAAATTCATTCAGGTTCAAAGGGTTTAACTTGAGCGCGCTACTAGACGTCCGTAAAGGGGGTGACTTCTTCAGCACTAGTGCTTGGCATTCTTACCCTACTGGTACCTATGAAGTTACTACCCGAAATAATGTACGCGAGACCGGTCTCATTGTAGATGGCGTAAACGAAGGGGGAAGTCCTAACGATATCCGAGTATCGGCTCAGGATTATTTTGGCGGTTCTTGGATGTGGAACAACCACGAGTACTCAATTCTAGATGGTTCTTTCGTGAAGCTAAGAGAAGTAGTTCTAGGGTATAGCTTCAATGTTAATAATATTAATTGGCTACAGCGATTAAACCTATCGTTTGTGGGAAGAAACCTGGCTATCATCTATCAGGATGAATCCACTCG
>CAKZPJ010000700.1 GCA_937138955.1 uncultured Flammeovirgaceae bacterium
AATTAATAGTTTATCGCAGTTCCCAGAGAAGATAGATCTATTTGTGAACGACAGCGATCATTCAGCCGAGTACGAATACCAAGAGTACTTAATAGTTCAAAAGTTACTGTCGGATAAAGCAATCATTCTGGGCGACAACTCTCATGTAACCGATAAGCTTCTAAAATTTTCTAACGAAAACAATAGAAGATTTTTGTTTTTTAGGGAAGAGCCTATTGACCACTGGTATCCTGGGGGTGGTATTGGGATATCCTTCAAATAGATAACAAAAGAAATGAACATGCATTTTCGTAGTATCTCCGCATCCTATCTTTCAAACAGGTAAAAGTTCTTTGTTTCTTATTTTTCTAAAGTATAGTCGGCTTACCAAGTAGAGAAACAGTCCGTTAGTATAAATGTACCTCTTAGCCAACCTTTTCGGCTCACAATACATACGGTAGAGCCACTCTAAACCATTCTTCTGCATCCAAGCAGGGGCTCGTTGGTCAGTGCCCGCATAGGTGTTAAAGGCTTGGCCTACTCCCAACATGCAGGCATTTATTTTTCCTTGGTGCTGGTGCATCCATAGTTCCTGTTTGGGGCACCCCAAAGACACAAACACAAAGTCGGGCCTTGTCTCATTAACCATGGCTACCACTTCTGCATCCTCCTGTGGTGTTAATGTTCGGAACGGAGGAGAAAATATACCTGCAATTTTTAGTTGAGGAAAGTTTCTTAACGCTCGGGTACGCAACTGCTCTAAAACTTCGGGAGTATTACCGTAAAAAAATACTGATTTGTTTAGTTCCGCTGCTTGAGCTAATAGTGCTGGAAACAGGTCAGGACCAGCAACTCGGGGCTGGGCTATCCCTTCAAACACTCGCAAATACTTTGTCAAGGGTAATCCATCGGTAGTTACTACATCAGCGCGGTTAATCACCTTCTGAAACCGACTATCTTTAAATGCCTCAATAATCATATGCACATTGGCGAAGCATACGTAAGAAGATAACTTACGCTCAGATAGTGCTACTATATGCTCCAGGACATGCTGAAAGCTTCCAGCAGACACTTGGGTAGTTAGTACTGATACTTTGCACAGCTTTTGTTTGTACCGTAGCGTCTCATTCATATGATTATTACTCATGGTGGATGCTGTTTTAAAGTAGATGATTTGCAAGACTTACGAATAGATAGCTATTCTAAATTAGCCTTTTCCAAATTATTGTACTAGACCTAAAGATCAAACAGACAGTACTAAAAGAGATTTATTTGTGTTTTGTTCGTCTACCATTTAGCAAGCTAAATAAAAAGTTAGTCTGTACTGATTAAGGGGTAGTTTAGTAGGTTCACCTATAAACTATGGTAATTATCTCCCTTAAATAGTTAGAGCACGGTAATCAAAAATCTTGCTTCTGCTACAGTTCTTAGCTGTAAGCACATTAATAAATGCGTAAAAGAGTTAATACTGTTTGTAACAGACTATACTACTCTCCGTCGCTTTACACAACTAAATTAAATACCAAATTTACTATTCATACTTAATATTCATAATATACTTCTTATTTATACATATTTTTTATTTAAATAACTTTTTTTAATCGACTATATTAAATGAATTAATTAAATCTAATCCTATTACGATTTCGACACTCACAATGAAGGGGGCATAATTAGGGGAGTACTATTTTATCCTATTACATAACAAAGGAGCAAGAATGTATTTGTGGTGTTTTTTTGACAAAAAGGCTAATTGTTATTTTTACTTAAATACGTAGTTATGTGTTAAATGATAAATCAATAAGTATTACGAGCTAAATATACTAATGGAAATTTGTTAATTGTCGCATCAAATCGCTCAGGTAATCCTGCCTTCCTAAATTTACGACATCTTTCTCTAACCGATACCAGCGACTATCGCCAGGATCAAGGTACTTACCGGGGAGTGCTGGCATCTTAGTATTAGCTTCTTCAGTATTGTAATCCAATAGATAAAGGGTACTGAGTAAAGGCTTCGCTTTTGTCCACGGTAAGCTATACTTATGTTGCTGCTTTTCCTGCTGACGAACCATCTCTAACGATCGCTCTAAGAAGCGAACCGTAATAATCAGTTGCAATTCTTCTTTTAATGAACGTTCTACATATCGAATACGTAAAGGGTGCTCTCGTTGAGCAGCTTCGTATACTGCTTGGGTAAGCTCCTGGAGAAGATACTCCCAGTTTTCTACATTTTCTGGGATACCTGTTACCTGCTGTCCGTTAGTTATTTTAGCTACTATAAATAACCCATTTTCCAAAGGTTCAGAAGGTTCTTGCTCTTTCTCAGAGAGTAATCGAGTACGCCCCCAAGCGGCTAGTAGTGTCTCGCGCCATACTACGGGAAGCCTACCCTTCCAACTAAAATCATCCTGATTGCTGAAACCTTCTTCCCAAATTTCTTCCTTACTTAGTTCATCACGATGGGTATATTCCAGATCATACTGTAGTTGAAGCCCATCTGCCTCAAATCTCAGTTTAAACGTGTAGGTGTGGCTGTAGGGCGGAGGTACTACAAACGTTTCAAAGCTAATTTCAAGTTGATGAATAGAGGTGACGTCAGGCATTGTATAGCAAAGATACCGCAAACCAGCTATTTTTTCCTACTATCTGCTTAGATAGAGATGTGTACATCATCGGGAATGTACTCTTGAAAGAGTTGTTCATTTCAGCGATCTGGTGTAGTGAGCAACTGAATTAATAACGCTTGACTTCTGCCTCGCTGTACTTTTCTGGTGGAGGTTTCGGCAAATTGGGGTAGATAATAAATGGCTTTGGGCAATCGGTAAGGAGAAAGTTGTTGAGCAGCTTCTTTCAAGATTACTTTTTCCAGCTCACTAGAAATGGCATTACCTTCCACCAGCAATACTACCCGCTCACCAAATTTACTATCGGGCAGTGAGCTAATTAGAAATCTTCCGGTGAAATTTTGTTTACGCAGTATTGGTTCTAAAACCTTCTCTATTTCTTCAGGAACCACTTTTACTCCGCCACTATTAATTACCGAGTCGTAGCGGCCTAGCCATAGGAACTGATGATCGTTTTTGATTTCAACCAGATCGTTAGTAGTGAGCCATTTTCCTTGGGTTACTTTACCCTTTATTTTCAGGCAGCCTCGCTCATCAGTCATTATTTGAGTACTCCCTAGCACTTCAAAATAGACACTGGCCTTCGGTGGCGACAGTTTGCGTAGCGCAATATGCGAGACAGTTTCAGTCATGCCGTAGGTGCTGTATACT
>CAKZPJ010000701.1 GCA_937138955.1 uncultured Flammeovirgaceae bacterium
TTGATTGAGGAACATGTTGCTGGTATTCCGGGCGATCGCTTTTTCCAGGATCAATTGCATAACGGTACACACAACCTCACGCGGCTAGCCAAAGAGTTTGTAAAGTTTAACGAACGCTGCTTTGTCCGTTTATTGGGCGATATGCACGCTACTAATTACGTGATAGACGTCACTCCTGACTTTGATGAGCTTCATTACCGGATTCGCGCTATTGATTTTGATCAACAGTCTTACGAAGGACATAGAACCATCTACATGCCGCGATATTTTAAACAGAATAACCCCATTATTCAGGTAGGATTTAAGTTAATGACTTCAGAGTCAGTACGGCAGTATCAGACCGAAGAACACGCGCTTATGGCTACCCGAGTTCGTTCATCTCGTCACCAGATTCAACACTTAATGCATACTATGGCTCACAATACGTTGTCATCACCAGAAAATGTAGCTCAACTCAAGCAGGATTTAACCGACTTTTACCAATCGCCCAACTTTTCTCATTGCCAATCAATGGGCGAGATAGTAAAGACTAGCCTAGAGGTGGTGCTTCGGATGAGTATTTAGCAGTAAGATAATCTTTTTCTTATTACTATTTTCAGGAAATTTATTCTTGATTTATTATATAGTACAATAAGTATGAACCGTTACTCAGCTACCTTGTATACCCATTTCTGACTAGTAATCGTCCTTCTCTATAGTGCTTTTCTATAAAACGTAGTACTCTCTTATATTGTACTATTACCCTCTCTTTAACGAAGTTTTTTACAGAATGCTATTCTACTTTTACACCATAGTCATTCAATTTCTATCACTTTAAATTTATATTTAGATGAGTACAATTAACAGAGAAGTAGTAGCGGCAATTGATGAACCGAAGTTGTACGCTGAGATTGATTCAGATAAAAATGTGTTGATGTATCAGTGGAAAGGGCATATTTTAGATGAAGAGGCAAAGAAAGGATTTTCTGATATTCTAGATTTAGCAAAGAAGCATCAAATTACTGAAATCATCGCTGATATTTCTCAATTTAAGGGCGGAACGGTCAAAACAGCCAAGTGGGTAGACGAACACTACAGTGATATGCTAAAAGAAGGCGGAGTAGAGAAGATAGCAGTCATTGTACCGGAAAGTGCTTTTGGAGAGTTTAGCAATTCAGTAGCATTAGGAGAGAAGTTTGTATCGCTTCTACAAGTGGAGAAATTTACAAGTTCAGCTTCGGCTTACGCTTGGTTTGGGAAGGTAAGATAAGTGCAAGCATGAATATTGCTGAAAAAATCCATGAAATTACTCTCAAACCACTAGAGCCTAAACACGTAGTCGCGGCTACGCATTGCATTTCTACAACATTCACCAAAGGTGAACCTATGTCGGAAGCATTGGCCATCAGTGAGGAGGAGTTTAGCTACTTTGCTCAACTATTTATTCAAAAGGCAGCTATCGATCAGTTATCGGTAGTAGCAGTAACCGATACAGATGAAGTAGTAGGAGCACTAATCTGCGAAGATTATGCATCGGACCCCCCAACTGGACTAGAACACGTTTCTGAAAAATTTGGCCCTATTGCTGAATTACTAGAATCCTTAAGTAAGCGTTTTGCTCAGTTGCATGATGTAAACCCCGGCTCGCATCTGCATATGTTTATGTGTGGAGTTTATCCGCAGTACGCCCGACAGCAATTTGCCCAGCGGCTTATTAGCTTTGCCGAAGATATGGCTAGGGAAAGAGGATACAAGGCTACTGTATGCGAAGCAACCGGGTCTGTTTCTCAACACATGGTTGAAAAATCGCTAGGCTATATTTACGTAGATGAAATTATCTACCAAGATTTCCAATACGAAGAGCAAGCGGTGTTCAGTAATATTAATAGCGTCAGAAGCTGTAGAGCTTACAATAAAGCTCTATAGGGTTAGATTAAAAGAATGCAAGAATCGTTTTTTCAGTTACCTGAAGAAGAAATGCGCCGGATAGGTTATCAGGTAATTGATACGCTTATTCAACATTATCGCACATTAGGAGAAAAGCCAGCTGGAGGGCACAAAAATGCCAGTGAGATCACTTCACTGTTTGATGAAGCTATTCCGGAAAAAGGGAAAGCTTTCGAAGAGATACTCACTAAGGCCAAGACCGATATTTTTCCTAATAACATGTATTTGAACCACCCTCGGTTCTTCGCTTGGGTACCAGGGCCCAGTAATTTCATTAGCGTAATGGCAGATACGCTAGCCAGTGGTTACAACGTATTTTCGGGAATAGAACGAGCCGGGGCAGCAGCTAATCAAATTGAAAGGCTAGTAATTCACTGGTTGACCCAGGAAATGGATATGGGATCATCGGCAGGAGGGGTTCTTACTTCCGGTGGTTCCGCGGCTAATCTTATTGGGCTGGCTACTGCACGAGAAGTATTGCTGGGAGAGGATCGTTCTAAGGCGGTAATTTACTGTAGTGACCAAACTCATAAATCTAATTTTAAGGCTCTCAAAATCTTGGGTTTTACTCAGGAGCAGTTAAGTATTCTGCCAACAGATGAATTGCATCAGCTTAGTATTAGCCATTTACAAGCTCAAGTTGTATTTGATAAACGAGTAGGAAAGTCTCCATTTTGCATTATTGCTAACGCAGGAACTACCAATACTGGAGCAGTAGACCCACTATTGGAGATACGGAAAATTTGCGACCAAGAGCAGTGCTGGATGCACGTAGATGCTGCTTACGGCGGAGCCGCTTGGCTAACATCAGAAGGCAGACAAGCTTTACACGGCATGAATCTAGCTGACTCACTTACTATTGATCCCCACAAATGGCTTTACCAACCATATGATATTGGTGGTATTCTAGTTAAAAACTCCGAACATTTACTGAATGCTTTCCAAACGTCTGCCTCTTATTTAAAAGAAACCGAAGGATACCGAAATTTTGCTGATAAAGGGCTACAGCTATCAAGGCGTTTCCGGGCACTACCGCTTTGGATGTCTATCAAACACTACGGTTTAGATACTTTTCGCCAGGCTATTCAGTATACGATGTCCTTAACTAATCAGGTAGCTTCTATCTTAGAAGAATTGCCTTATTGGGAGATAATGACTGCCCCACAATTAGGAATTATTACTTTTCGATTTGCTCCCGATTCAATATCTACTGAATTGCAGAATACGATCAATCTGCGATTAGCCGACCATATTATGGATGAGCAGGGAATTGTCCTTTCTTCTACGATCATTCGCGGGCGAACCGTACTACGCATGTGTACGATCAACCCTAATACTTCATGTGAGGATTTGGAAGTAACCTTAGCTTACCTAGACTTTGTGGCTCACAAATTTCACAGTGAACTTACCTCCGAGGGCGTACCAAGTTCTCAAAAAACTGCTTCTTAGTCGCTGTTACTTAGCACTGATCTTCTTTCTGAATTTCTTCCGGAAACCTCTTTACGACATAAGGCGTTTCTTACACCGAAGCAACACGGAACGTCTCTGTGATTGCTTATTATTATAAATTTTTCGTATCTGAATACATCATCTATGTTACCTAAACTAGATATAGAATCGTTCAAATTGAAGCTCGATCAGCAACATGACTGGCCTTCATTATACATGTTTAAGTTTATTGTACCCACCGGAAAAGAGAGCGAAGTATTTGCGCTATTTCCTAAAAATAACTTAACGACCAAGCAATCGAGCAAAGGAAGCTACACGAGCGTAACGGCCAAAATTATGATGCGTTCGAGCGAAGATGTGATAGAAAAGTATAAGGAAGCTCACCAAATTGAAGGAGTTCTAGCTTTGTAATTGATGAACGAACGGCTCATTTATTGGCGAACTGCAATAATTCTCAGTCTACTATTTATTCCCATACTAGGCATTAGTCAGTCTAATCCTAAATTACGAGTTATCACCTACAATCTGAGAAGTGGGCGGGGTTACGGTCAGCCGGACGGTAAAACTATATCTCAGCGAATGCGTGCCATTGGTCAAGAGGTCAGTAAGTATCAACCTGATATACTCGTTATTCAGGAACCCGGCGGTCAGCCTGATTTATACGATACATTAGTGCAAGCGCTGGGTAGCTCGTATCGATTCTACCCAATTAAGTGCCCTGATTATCAAGAAATAAATCGAGTAGGTCTGCTAGTAGTAAACGATCAGGTCTCAGTTGATAGTACCGACTATTGTATTGAAGGAGAGGCTTTGGGTGTAGATGACTTATTCAATCATTGGGGACGCATTACGCTCAGTTTTAAGAATCAGAGCTTGATCGTTTACGGCTTTAAACTAGCGCCTCGCCAGCGTTACGAAACTCGTCGCAAGCAGATTGATGCTTTAACCCCATACTTAAAGAAAGATTTAGCGCAACGAAATTTTGTTATTATCGCGGGCGATTTGAACCATCGCCCGTTTGATGGGGAGTATAGTCGGTGGATGAACTTGGGGTTGGTAGATTCCTACGATTCGCTCCTGCACGGCAGTGGCTTTACTAAAATGGATGAGTTGGGTGAAGATACTTTAGTGCCCTACCGCCGGATTGATTATTTGCTATTAAGTGAGAACTTTACCAAACTATCGGAAGGTTCGTCAACCACACTAAATGAAGGTTTATTTGTTCCCAGCCCAAGTCGACGTAACTGGTCGCTTAGCGATCATCTTCCGGTAATGGCCATTTTTCAATTTGATGAGTAGAATAGCCTTTTAAACTTTGTTTCTTTCTGTCGGTTAATCTTAAGTACAAAACCTATCAACCTATGTGGCAAGAAGAAAATAACAAGCTGAAAAAATCCTTTGAGTTCAAAGACTTTGTAGAAGCCTTCGGTTTTATAAGTCGGGTCGCTATTGTAGCCGAAAAAATGAACCACCACCCGTTCATGACCAACGTGTACAACCAAGTCAGCTTTGAGCTAAACACTCACGATGCCGGGGATATAGTGACCGAAAAAGATCATAAATTAGCCGAAGAAATCGATAAGCTAGTCAAGTAAGCCATTGTGCAAGAAACCGCTGCTCTGTTTTTAGTACCTACTCCCATCGGGAACCTAGAAGATATTACGTTGCGGGCATTACGCATTCTGAAGGAAGTAGATGCAATTTTAGCCGAAGACACTCGCACTTCGGGCAAACTGCTGAAGCATTACGATATCCGTACTCCAATGCACAGCTACCATGCTTTTAATGAACATCGGGCGGTAGAAGGTTTGGTAAAGCGATTGGAGAACGAACGTATGGCACTGATCAGCGATGCCGGAACCCCCGCTATTTCCGATCCCGGTTTTTTATTAGTGCGAGCGTGTTTGAAGCAAGAAGTTGCGATAGAGTGTCTGCCTGGTCCAACCGCACTAATTCCTGCTCTGGTCAACTCGGGTCTGCCTGCCGACCGCTTTGTATTCGAAGGGTTTTTACCGCACAAAAAAGGGCGACAAACCCGATTGAAACAATTAGCGGAAGAAACAAGAACTATGGTGCTCTACGAATCACCTCATCGATTAGTAAAATCCTTGCAACAATTAAGCGAATACTTAGGCACCGAGCGATTGGCGTCGGTTTCTCGGGAACTGACCAAACTACACGAAGAAACTCAACAAGGAACTTTATTCGAACTGGCTAACTACTTTGCAACTTCTACCGTTAAAGGAGAAATTGTTATTGTTGTTGAAGGTAAACCTTAATTCGCCCTTGCCATCTAAATCCTACTATTTACTTCTACTTTCGCTCGCCAGCGGTTTGCTATTTTGGTTAGGTTGGCCACCGTTCGCTTTTCCATTTTTCTTGTTTTTTGCCATTGCGCCACTTCTAGCGATTGAGAACTATTGCACTAGTAAGAACTACCGTCGTCCGGGGCGAGTGTTTTTTGGCTACGCCTATCTCACGTTGTTTCTGTGGAATATTCTGACTACTTGGTGGGTTTACAACGCTACATTGGCGGGAGCGATCTTTATGCTGCTGGCAAACTCGCTGCTGATGACACTACCCTGGCTACTATACCGATTCACCAAGCGAGCTACCGGAACCGCCTGGGGATTATTTTCTCTGGTGCTGTACTGGATGACGTTCGAGTACATCCACCTGAACTGGGATTTATCTTGGCCTTGGCTTACGTTGGGTAATGGATTTGCCGCCCAACCGGCCTGGGTGCAGTGGTACGAATATACCGGAGTCTTCGGCGGAACACTTTGGGTTTGGCTAGGCAATATTGCAGTATATCAGGTGTTCTTTGCGCCTACGGGAAGTTTGTTGACTAAGCCTCAATGGCGGTCTCTACTCTTCACTGTGGTTTGGCTTTCATTGCCAATCGCCTATTCTTATTTCACCTACTTCAATTATGATGAAACTGGGAAGCCAGTAGAAGTGGTAG
>CAKZPJ010000702.1 GCA_937138955.1 uncultured Flammeovirgaceae bacterium
GTGACCTACAGCTTAAATGAAGGTACAATGTTGCCAGGGTTTATTCAAACTCCGTATCTATTTGGTCTTGATGACGCTTTTGCTGCGCCGGGTATTCCATTCTTGCTGGGTAGCCAAGATCCTAGTATTCGTTTTGAAGCCGCGCGGCAAGGGTGGCTCAGTCCGTCTCAGCTACTAACGATGCCTTTTCAGCAGTCGCAGGTAGAAAATATTAATGTACGGGCTGATATTGAACCCTTCCGAGACTTTCGGGTTCAGGTAGACTTCAGCAAAGCCGTTACTAACACGTACCAAGAGATTTTCCGGCAAGACTCCTTGGGCAGCTTCAGTTCGTTACCTCCCGTCCGATCGGGTAACTACAACATTTCTTACCTAACGATACAAACCGCATTTTCTCAAGACACTGATCAGAATATTTCTGAAATATTTAATCAGTTTGTCCAAAATAGAGAAGCTATTCAACGACGCTTAACCGAAGAAAATCCCAACCAGAATGCGATATATAATATTAATTCTCAAGATGTGCTTATTCCGGCTTTTTTAGCGGCCTACTCTGATCAAGATGCTGAACAGGTTCGGCTTTCGCCATTTCCTCGTATTCCGCTACCCAACTGGCGGGTAGATTACGCCGGGCTACCCCGCCTATTTTCAGGTCTTGGTGAAGCGTTTGCCCAGTTTACAATTAACCACGCTTACCAGTCTGCCTACAGCGTTAATAATTTTACAACTTCGGCAGAGTATGATCTGACCGAAGCCCCAGTAGAGTTAAATAGCCGAGTAGAAAATTACGATCCGACTCAGTTGTCTGAGATTAAATCTATTCAAGATGAAAATGGGGAGTCTATAAATGTGTTCGTACCGCTGTACGTTGTTCAGCAAGTAACGATTACCGAGCGATTTGCCCCGCTTATTGGAGTTAATATTCGCACTAAGGGTCGTCTGACCAGCCGTATTTCTTACGACCGAGAGCGTAGCCTTTCGCTAAACCTTTCTAATGCCCAAGTGACTGAGCTTAGAAGTCAGGCCATTACCTTTACGTTTGGTTTTACTAAAGATAAGTTTAAGTTGCCTTTCCGAGTGCAGGGGCGTACGGTTACTTTAGAAAACGACATCACTTTCAACTTGGCTATGTCGTTTAAAGATACTAAAACAGTGCAACGGAAAATTGATAATGACAACACAATCACCAACGGTAACGTCAACTTTCAGGCTCGCCCTACCCTAGACTACCGAGTGAATGAGCGCCTGAATATTCAGCTATATTTTAACCGTACTATCAATAATCCATTAGTCACTAGTTCTTTTCGTCGTACTACCACTGAATTTGGTACCCAAATACGCTTCAACCTTGCTCAATAAAAACTAGGGGTAACCTTTTCCTAAAATTCAGAAAAGAGCTACTTTTGGGTGAATTGCCTAGTATCTTTAAGTCATGACTAGGATATTTTTATACAATCCATATTATCTTTTATTAGCATATGAACATTCCTGATTCACTGAAGTACACCAAAGACCACGAATGGCTTCGAGTAGACGGCGATGAGGCCTACATAGGTATTACTGATTTCGCCCAACAAGAATTAGGCGATATCGTCTACGTAGAAATTGAGACGGAAGGTCAGGAATTGGCGCACGGTGAAGTTTTTGGTACAGTAGAGGCGGTGAAAACGGTATCTGATCTTTTTATGCCCATTGCCGGCACAGTGTTAGAGATCAATTCTGAGTTAGAAAGCTCACCAGAATTAGTAAATGAAGACCCCTACGAAAAAGGCTGGATGATTAAAATTAAGCTTAGTGATGCCACTAGCTTAGATGAATTATTGAGTCAAGAAGATTATCAAGAAGTTATTGGGCAGTAAGTAGCAAGAGCCAAGTCTATTGTATTGCTATGTTCTGGCGCTTCAATTTTTATACATTACTTTGGATGATATTCATCCTCGGGCTAATTATTCTGCCAGGGCAACATATGCCTCAAACGGGAACTACCCTGTTAAGTATCGACAAAATAGCTCATACCGGAATATTTGCAGTATTGGTTCTACTGATGACTATTGGCTTTACTAAGCAGAGCACATATTGCTGGCTACGCAACAAGGCGGCAATTTATGCGTTAGTAATATCGATAGGGTATGCTTCTATCTTAGAAGGCACGCAGGTATTTTCTGTAGGTAGAACCATAGATATGTACGATGCTATTGCAAACACTGTGGGTTGTGTGGCAGGATACGGAGCATTTCTCGCTATTTATCGGCGATAAGTAAGGTCGTATCGAGAAAATACATCTTTTATATTGAGCGACTCAAAAAAATTTTGTAAATTGTGCTTTTAATAGTACAGTGTAACAATTATACACAAATTGTATGGAACCAAAGAAAACACCAAAAGCAGATTTAAACCAAAGAACAGGATTACATTTGGCTATAGGCCTTGTTGTTAGTCTTGCGTTGGTAACATTAGCCTTTGAATGGAAAGATTACGATGGTAGTGGGCTAGTTGATCTTGGTCAAGTGGAAGATAGCTTTGAAGATGTCATGGAGATTCCTCCTACCGAACAACCACCACCACCACCACCAAAAATCCAGCAGCCAGAGATTATTGAGGTTCCCGATGAAGAAGAGATTGAAGAGGATATAGAAATTGATCTTGATGTAGAGATCACTGAAGATACTGAAATTGAGGAGATGGTTTTCGAGGAAGCCCCTGAAGAAGAGACTACCGATGAAATCTTTATGGTTGTGGAAGATCAGCCTCAGCCGCAAGGTGGAATGACTGCATTCTACAAGTTTGTTGGTGACAAAATGAAATATCCTTCTCAGGCTCGCCGTATGGGTATTGAAGGGAAGGTTTTCGTACAATTTGTAGTGAATACTGATGGCTCATTAACTGATGTAACTGCAATCAAGGGAATTGGTGCCGGTTGCGATGCTGAGGCAGTGCGAGTGGTAAAGAGTTCTCCTAAGTGGAAGCCTGGTAAGCAGCGTGGTAAGCCCGTACGAGTACGAATGGTGTTACCTATCACATTTAAGCTTGGCTAATAAAAAGTACTTAACTTAGATTTGTTAATATTTTGATTATTGGAAGCCGGTTACGCATTGCGTTTCCGGCTTTTTTTATTTTGTTCCCCTATTGTGATTGAGTTAAAACAACTAATGGTAGCTCAGTTAGTAGTTACTGCTGCTCTTACTGGGTTAATCTGGATCGTGCAACTAGTACATTATCCCGGATTTCGTTATGTTGATCATACTCAGTTCAGCAGCTTTCAGCAACATCACATGCGAAGTATCTCTTACATAGTAGTGCCACTAATGCTTGTTGAAGTAGTACTATCATGCTGGTTACAAATAGACTATTGGAATAGAGATGAAATGTATATAATTACTACAGCCAATGTATTATTGGTCGTAATCTGGGTAGCTACTTTCTTTGTATCTACCCCCATCCATAGTAAATTACTCACGCAGGGATATAATGAAATATTAATTAATAAACTGGTGGATACTAATTGGATTCGCACTGTTTTATGGTCAGCACGAACCCTTATATTGATAATCGTTGGTCTCAAAGTGTAGAAAAAGTTTTACAATGACTAAATCCATCAATATTTAGCGAAAATGTAATTTAGAAGAATTATTTAAACAAGAAAGTGCAGTTATTAATAATCGGCTTTTTTTCTACAAATTATTCATAGAGACAGCAAAATATTTAAATTTATAGCACGTGTGCTAAAAATTTGATAACAAATAGGTATATTTATTATGTTTATGATAAGAAAAGGTTTTATTTTCGCTAAATTAGAGTAGCACATAACCCTATTGGAGTAACCTAAATTACTGCCCGTGAAAACTCAATCTAACATCCAAAATACTGTACAGCAAATCAGGTCAAATATTGATGAGATTGCTTCACAAACCAAAAATTTAAAAAACGGAGAGCGGTTTACAAAAATTCAACGTATGAATGATCTCCGACGAATTGCTTCTACCCTAGAAGATCTCGACAAATCAGTCAATACACTAATGGATAAGCAAAATAAAAGCAAATCTGCAGATGCTTAGAAATATTAGGTTTTAAATTCTATATACTTTCCTTATATTCCGTAGGTAATACAACTTCTACCTAAACCTATGGATCAAGAAAACAATCTCTTTTTATCTTCGCGCCGAAAGTTCATTGGAACAACCCTTTCTGCTTTGGCAGGAATTAGCATTGTACCTCGTCGAGTGCTAGGTGGTAATGGGTACCTCTCCCCTAGCGATCAAATAGCTATCGGCTATATCGGAACCGGGAAACAAGGACGAGGCACGCTCTTCCGCAAATTTATTGAAATACCAGAGATACAAATCACCGCTGCCTGTGATGTTGATACCCAAAAGCTAAGCGATTTTCAACAGCAAGTTTCATCATATTACAGCGAAAACAAGAATCAAAACAATCAAATAGACGGATACGGTGATTTAAGAGAGCTTTTGGAGCGTAAAGATATTGATGCAGTAATTATAGCTACTCCTGATCACTGGCATGCTATAGCCTCTATATTTGCCTGCGAAGCCGGAAAAGATGTGTATTGTGAAAAACCACTCGCACTGACTGTGAAGGAAGGTCGAGATATGGTAAAAGCAGCCCGTAAAAATCAGCGAGTTTTTCAAACCGGAAGCATGCAACGCTCCAGGGATGACTTTCATCGCGCTGCTGAGTTGGTTATCAATGGCTATATTGGCGACATAGAGAAAATAGTAGTTAGTGTCGGTGGTCCACCCGATGCTTGTGATCAACCTGCCGAACCTAAACCGGAGCATCTGGACTGGAATATGTGGCAGGGCCCCGCTCCCCAACGGGAATATAGCTCTTTCTTCGCGCCACCCATGAGTTGGGATGGCTGGCCTCGCTGGCGTTACTGTAAACACTATGGTGGAGGATTAATGACTGATTGGGGAGCGCATATGTTTGATATTGCTCAGTGGGCTATGGGAATGGACGGCAGTGGACCAGTAGAAGTTATACCGCCCGATGGTAAGGATTATCAGGTGCTAACGTATTTGTACGCAGACGGCACTCCCATGGTGCGAGAAGATTTTGGAAAAGGAAATGCTGTCCGATTTGAAGGTAGCGAAGGAATAATTGAGGTAAGTCGGCAGTTTCTAAATGTCCCTGAAAACCTCAAAAATCAGGCGATTGGAGAAAACGAAATACATCTTTATAAAAGCCGTGACCACTACCGAGACTGGCTAGACGCCATCCGACAAAGAAGTAAGCCTCTCTGCGACGTAGAAGTCGGGCATCGCACAGCTACGGTTTGCAATATCGGTAATATCGCCTACGAACTCAATCGTCCGTTGCGCTGGAATCCGAAGAAAGAAAAGTTTAAAGGCGACCGTGAAGCCAACAAAATGTTATCGCGAGAACAACGCGAATTTTGGTCGTATTCCTAATCTTGACTAAGTGTATTCGTATTGGGCACTTCGCTGGTTACCGTTATTTCTCTTACTTATAAATGGCGAAAAGGCTATAAGTAATGAAGAGAAAATTCGTACCCTAAAATCTGCAAACAAAAAATTTGTTGGTACAACTCCTAAGATAAGCGCTCATATACTATTTAGTAAAGTCGACATTCCTCCCGAATTGCTAACATATAGCGACGGCCTAACTTTCGGTGGAGATATTCGGATGGGTGATTTGACTGGCGATGGTCGAGTTGATTTTTTGGTGTACCGCTCAGAAGATGATGCCCACGATGGCGGTGGTATGAAACCATGCTTTTGGGGAGCCTTTACGCAAGAAGGTGAAGTTCTTTGGCAACGAGGTAAAGGCGGTGAACAACCTTCTCGCCCAGGTCCGGTAGCCATCTTTGATATTGATCAGGATGGAGTATCAGAAATAATAACCTTCTTCCATCAATCTAAAATAGACGCTCCGGCAGGAAGTTTACATGATGTTGAGATATTGATTGTAGACGGACGAACTGGCGAAGTAGAACAACGAGCTAAGCCTGAGATACTTCAACGTATTCAAGGCGAAGGAGCGAATTGGGTGCATCAACGTATACTTATCGCTAATTTACGAGGACTGAGCACCTCTCAGGATTTTGTTATTAAGCTGGGCACTTATGTGTTAGCCTTCGACAACCAGTTGGAATTACTTTGGTCATATCAGCACGAGTGGCGAGAATATAGTAAAGTGCCAGCCTACGTTCCAGCAGTAGGCGATATAGATAATGATGGAAAAGATGAAGTCAATGGTGGTTACTATCTATTGGATGATCACGGTAATGTGTTATGGGAAGAGATGCTGGGGCGAAATATGGATGCAGTAGCAATAGACTACTGGGACAAACCGACTCAAAGGCGTGCTTTTGCCTCAGGTTTTGGGCACATATTAGATGAGAAAGGAAATATTATTTTGAAGCTAGGTGAAGAAGTGGTTCCTCACGGACAAGAATTGCGAGTAGGTCACTTTGATGGCACTAAGCCTAGCCCACAAATGATGATTCGCTATAACGGCCATCAACCTGATGTAATGCTAGTAGATCAATTGGGGCAAGTAGTTCGTCGCTTTCAGTTAAACGAATCGCCTAACAACACTGGAATGGAAGCTGTGTATTGGAATGGTTCTGACCAGCCAGCATTGCTATACAACGGTGGCCAACTCTGGAATGGGCAAGGTGAGTCTTTTATTACTTTTGAAGAACTACCACCTCCGAGAGGAAATAAACGGCAGGGCTGGTACCATTGTATTCCGGCTAATGTATGCGGTGATGAGCGAGAAGAAGTTGTACTCTACAACCCTTGGGATACCACAATTTATATCTACACTCCTGCTCCCTTCCATGAAGACGTTTTTGCTGGCTACCAACCTACCCCCCGACAATATAATGTGCGGCTAATGGATTAGCTCATTTTCCAATCCTGGCGTACTGATTCACGAATAAACTGGTCAGCCTCCGGCAGTCCTTTAGCTTTCATCTGCTCCGCATCCCAGTGGATAGGCTGCCCGCCCATTCGGAGGGAAAGGACTCCAAGAAGAGTGATTTCAGTCAAGCGAGCACCGTACTCAAAATTAGCACTTGCCTCGGGGCCACCCTGGATAGCATCAATCCAATCGCGAAAGTGGCCTTTAGAACGAGGTATACTGGGTTTGGGTGGCTTGAATGATTCAGCCAGTGATTCGGGATATACCTGTGGAACTCGCTGGTTTCCATCGTTGACAATAATTCCTTTGTCACCCACAAACATAGTACCCCGACGAGGTAGATTTACTCCTTGCGGCAGCATCTCTGGTCGTTTTGGTTGCAGACCACCTGAATACCAAGTAAGCTTCACGGCAGCTTGGTCGCCCTGGGCTGGAAAATCGTAGTAACCAATTTCACCGTAAGGGGCAATATCAGCGTTACTAAAACCCGCCGGACGAATGGCTACTCGCTCGGGAGCTGACAAATTAAATGCCCACACCGAAGCATCCATATCATGACAACCGAAGTCGCCTAAGGCTCCGCAGCCAAAATCCCAGAAATCTCGCCAAGTAACCGGTACGTAGTGCTCATGAAACGGTCGGGGCTCCCGAGGGCCTAACCATAAATCCCAATCGAAATTGACGGGCATAGTTGATTTGCCTTCGGGTAATCCACGTAGGCTAGGCACCCAACGTGTAGCCGGAACCCAAGCATAAATTTCTTCGACATTGCCAATAGCCTTAGCTCGCAAGTATTCTACAGTCTGACGAATGCCATCGGCACTATGCCCACTATTACCCATTTGGGTGGCTAATCCAGTTTCTTTCGCTACTTTCTGTACCTCACGGGCTTCCCAAATATTATGCGTAAGCGGTTTCTCACAGTATACGTGCTTGCCTGCTCGCATGGCAAGCAAAGAGATATAGGCGTGGGTATGGTCAGGAGTTGAGCAAACAATACCATCCAGCTCTTCCTTTTCCAGCATCTCCCGAAAGTCATCGTATTCAGCTACCTGAAATGATGGATTATCTGCTTGATGCTTTTCCTCAATGATATCTTTTACCGGACCACGACCAGCTTCGGAACGGTAGTAAAAATCGGCTAGGTTCCAATAATAAGCTGGATCAGAGACTGCTGTAATTCGGACATTATCTAGTGCTAAGAAAGCTCGAGTATTGTTTCGCCCTTTGCCGCCTACTCCTACCATACCTAGGGTAACGGTATCGCTAGGAGCCACAAAGCCAGTACCGCCTAGCACATGGCGGGGCACAATCATAAAACTGGCCGCAGTGCAGGCTGCTCCTTTAATGAAGTTGCGGCGGGATGAATTCTCAGAAGGTCGTTTGTTGTTATTCATGATAGATAGTTAACGAGTTCTTCAATTTATGAAATTTTAGCATTACTGTCATTTTCCAGCACTCTCTATTGGCTTAAATATTCCATTGTCTCTTCTTCGACATAATAATGAGACTGATATTTGATAAATCCTATGTGCCAAACCCGAAGTTGGTATAGTAAGGTTGCATAGTGAAAAGATAGTAGCACAAGCTGTTTTTAAGCTTTTGATTTGTAACCAGGAAAGAGTAATCGATGAATACCTTCTACCTCCGCCTAAAGTAGAGCTTCCTTTCTCAGAGTAGTGAAAGGGCTAAAACCAAAACACCTACTTACTTATGTAAAACACCACTCCCGTTTGTATCGGTATAAATACTAAATGCTCCTTAACCACATCATCAACAAAGGGAATATCACCCCTAATAAATATGGTTTGTACGCGGGTATCGGCTTGAAGACTCCACCGATTTGCTAGAGGTAACTCAATACCAATGATCGGAGCAACCCCCCAGTAGCGACGAGAGACACTCAAACCTAACACCTCTACATCAAGTGAGTTAGTACTCGCCGATAGGCCAATAAAAGGAACAATACCTTGATAAGGTATCGCATAGCGGAACCCAGCATTCCAAACCTGGGTATTCATGTCTATGGGTAGAACATCGGGTAGATCAAGAAGAGATAAAATAGAAGCAATATTGGAAAGCCGGCCAACTGGGGCATCTACATTGAAGCGATAAGTATCGTAGCCTGCTATGATACTCCACCGATTAATTACTTGATAGCCTATTTTAGCACCGTAGCCAACTTTGGGAGTAGCGTAATCTTGAGCGGTACCTATTGATAAACTAGCGTTGATCTGAGGAGCAACGAAAAAAGACTGCGCCAAAGAGGCCTTACCTACAATAGGTACTAGTCCAAAAGCTAGTACATAGCTTAATAAAATGCGCATAAGTAAGTGGTCCCTAGGCAACTGAGAATGTTATTATGAGCTTTCAGCAGAAAGGTTGTGGGAGCTAAAGAGAAATATTCACATCATCTTCGTAGTCGAAGGGAACGTTAAACGAGAAGCCATACATTTTTACCCGAGCTTTGCCCTTGTAGCGAATCTTTTTTTCGGTCCCGTTGAGCATACTCATGGCAGTACTTAGCAGATTCATATTTAGATCTTCTAACGTAAGCGTTACATCAATGGGTACGCTTACTTCGCTATTGGGGTCAGCAGTAATATCATACTCCCGAGAAATATCTTTCACTTTTTGCCCCTCTACTGATACTTCTACATCGACCTGTTTGAGGGTGATCTGACGATTGTTAGGGTTGAAAAATACTGCATCGCCATTAATGCGAGCGCGACTCAAACCCTCCACATCTACTTTTAGGTTTTCTACTCCCTTA
>CAKZPJ010000703.1 GCA_937138955.1 uncultured Flammeovirgaceae bacterium
CTCAGCCCTATTGAAACCACGACCCTTAGATTCCAGTAGTCGTTCCTCTACTAGCTCTAATGCCTCTTGGTTGGTCACTGATTGAGATTCAAGGATTGTATTCATAGGATCATCATCCAGATAGTAATGTCGATTGATGTCATCGGTTTCGAAGAAATAGTAAAAGCTGTAGTGGCGGGGTGTATCACTTGCTTGTAATTCTTCCATTCGTAGTTTAAGCTCATTCGGTAGTAAATCATAATCAAGAAAACCTGTACTTGAGTATTGCTCGGAAGCTACTGCAGCTTGCTTTATTGGTTTTTTGGGTGCTTTATCCAGCAATGGTAATACCAAGAACGCCAACAGTAATGCTAGTGGAACTAGTACGATGGGATTTTCTTTGAGCCAACCCATAACCTAACTACTTTTCCGGCGTATCAGCGTTATCTTCGCCTTCTTTCAAATCATCTTCTACGTACTTCATTAGTTGCTCAAATTCACGAATATCCATATCGTTTTCCTGAGCAAAAAAGGAGACTAGTTTAGGGAAAGAACCACCAAAATAGCTTCCCAGAAAGTTCTTCAGAAAGAAATTACTATACGTTTTCTTATCGATTAGTGGATAATATTCATGGGTTTTACCATAAGCTTGGTAGCCCACGAACCCTTTCTTCTCCAGAATTCGCACAATGGTAGAAACTGTATTATAAGCGGGTTTAGGTTCGTCTATTTTAGCCAGAATATCCTTGACAAACCCTCGCCTAATTTTCCAGAGGATTTGCATGACTTGTTCTTCGGCCTTGGTAAGTTCTTTCATACGTTGTTTGTCATCGTTCATTATTAACTGTTCATTGTAATTGAAAGGTAATGGGAATCATCATTTGTACCCTAACTGGTTTGCCACGTTGCTTACCTGGATTCCAGTGGGGAGCATTTTTTAGTACTCGAACCGCTTCTTCGTCGCAGCCCGCCCCAATTCCTTTAATAACTTCCACGTTGGTAAGCGAGCCATCTCGGTTTACCACAAATTGAATAAATACTTTTCCATCAATGCCCCGACTCACCGCCTGGCGCGGATACTTTAACTCTTGGGATACATATTGGTAAAAGGCACTTATTCCCCCCGGAAAGGAAGGCCGCTCTTCAACAGTTATATGAATTTTATCGGTCTCCTCATCTTCCGGCCTATTCATCTCCGCAATGTCCGGCATCGGATCGCTGATATCTACATCAAGAATTATATCAATCACATCTTCTATTTCTTCTTCGTCGTCTACCGGAATAATTACTGGTTGCACTTTAGGGGGCTGAGGCGGTATAATTTCCGTTATTTTCATTTTTGGTGCCTCAGGAAACTCATCAGTCACTTGACCCAAATCAATGAGTATCCGCTCGGTATACTTCCATTCAAAAGCCACCAATACTACCGAAACTGATAATACCAGCCCAATAGTGAAGTGGTACAAACGACGACGTTCCAGATCAGCCCGTTGAGTTTTCTTGCTTTTCATAGTGCTAAAGTTTTGTTTCTCAAACTCAAGATATAACGAAAAAACTAGTTTACAAACTAATTCGATAGTTTTATAACTAAAAAAATAGTTATTACCTTAAAAAAGAAAGCCGAATTGTTATTCGACTCTCCTTTCTTTTTGATATTCTTAAGCGCTTTTAAGCTTATTAACGCGAATAATCTTAAGCGATTCTAATAATTTCATTACCGGATAGGTCGGATCAATCTCAAACCAGCGAGCAGCAAAATCTCGGCGATTGGGCAGCTTGTGGTGATTATTCTGGAATAACTCACCTAGCATTAAGAAATCAAACACCAATGTATTCTTTGACTTATCGTTATTATCAAAGTTAGAGTAACCGTACTTATGACCGCACCAATTTACAATAGCTCCGTGTATCGGTCCCATTAAGTAGTGCAGTGGCAATAAGCCGTACATCCACCAGT
>CAKZPJ010000704.1 GCA_937138955.1 uncultured Flammeovirgaceae bacterium
ATGGCTCGTCCGCCACCAATGCCACCTTGCTCAACTAACATGCCGATGGCACCCATCACGGTGGGGTAGCTGGAGCCGTAGCCGGGGTAGAAAAAATCGAATGCCTCGCGGGTGAAGTAGGAAATCTGTTTCTGATCAAACGCCCGCACATTCGCCATTCCGAAGGTGTCGGACAGGGCTTCGTAGCGGTCAGGCAATGTCAAATTGCGAGGAGTGGTTCCGGGAGCGGTGAAGTAGTTGTTATTGTAGCCCTGTTCGTGGTAGTCTACGTGTACCTGTGGCATCCACTGTTGGTATACACCAATATGCCCGCGCGATTCGGGATGCACCAACCAAATCCAGTCGCGGTTCAGATCAAACCAGTAGTGATTGGTTCGTCCGTTGGGGAAAGGAGCGTCGTGCTCAATATCGTTGGGTTCGGTGGCTAGCAAATTGCGCTGCATAGAGTTGTACCAGTACACGTAACGGTCGCGTCCATCAGGATTGATACAGGGGTACATGATGATGACGGAGTTATTTAGAATATCCAGTGTTTCATCATCCTGCGCTGCTGCGAGCCGATACGCCACTTGCATAGCGGCTTCAGTACTAGAAGCTTCATTACCGTGAATATTATAACTCATAGAAGTAATTACCGGCTGAGAGGTAATCAGCGACTCAGCCTCTGAATTACTTAGTTCGGTAGTATTCGCTAGCCGTAAATTATTCTGCCGAATTTCTTCCAAGTTCGGCTGATTCTCTTCCGAAGAAATCACGAGATAAATCAGCGGCCGACCTTCGTAGGTTTTTCCGTACTCATCGATATTGATGCGGGGAGAAGCTTCGGCCAGCGTTCGGAGGTAGTCAACTACTTGGTGGTAGATTGTAAATTCGGCTCCTAACTCGTAGCCTAAATAGCTAGCCGGAGTAGGTATTGCTTCATTATAGGGTAAATCAGGATCGAGCGGATAGCGTTCGGTATCAACCAAGGTAGGTTGGGCAACGCTAAAAAATGAAATGAAAAATAGAGCAGCGACTAAAATAGGTTTCATGTAGTGACTTCGTTATGTCACAAAAATAATGATTCTGCGGAAGGTTCAATAAATCATAGATTACAATTACCCGAAAGGTTAAGGGAAGGTTAAATATTTTGCGGAAACCGCCAGAAAATGCTAATATAGTATCAGTTCCGTTATCTAGCCGACCTAATCTACTCATGCAGCAACTTTTCTTCATTTTATCAGCAGCATTATTCGTTCTCAATACTGGACTTGCTCAGCCAGTTTATACTATCAACGATTCTGGGTACTTATTGCTGGAAGCAGAGAGGCTGTCTCACAGTGATCTGTGGGAGTTGGTATCCGGTAACATACCCAATAGTGGAAGAAGAACCTACCTGAAGTACGTTGGACCAGTTACCGGCAGTGGACATGATCAAGAAACTGACCACAACGGCACACTACAGGGCGACTCGGCCGACTGGTTAATTATTCCGGTTGAAATTAAAGAGCCCGGTCGGTACCGTATGAATCTTAGAAACCACCATATGCATAAGGATGGTGATAACGATATTTGGGTGCATATTGTCGGGTGGCCGCCCCCCATTCGTAGAGTCGGTGACCACGCCGTAGATTCATTTCAGTGGTTAACATGGGGAACCGACTGGGTATACTGGGATATTGAAAAGCCGGGTGTTTATCGGTTTTATGTGGCCGGCCGTTCCCAAGGTTTCGGTGTTGACCGAATTGCGATCTACAACGAGAAAGCACCGATAACAATGTATCATCGTGAAATAAAAGCCAGTAATGAGTAGAAAGTGTTTCTGGGCATTTATTTATCCTATTCGCTAAGATATATGAAGGACACAAGAGGCCTTCCATCAATGAGCAACCCCATCCCAATATATTAGAAGCTGTTTGAGTTAACTCTTCTTGTTTCTTAGGAATCTTTTTCCGCC
>CAKZPJ010000705.1 GCA_937138955.1 uncultured Flammeovirgaceae bacterium
AACCGACTACCCTAGGCGGGTATTCTCCTACTCCCCCTGCTCCTATTCCGCCTAGCTCGGTGGTAGAAGAAGAGTTGGGTGGGGCCAGGCGCTGGACTATAAACTTTAGTGATATTGACTACGATTTACATTACCTTCATCAGCGCTTTTTCAGTACCACCGACGGTACGTTTTATAACATCAATCAACTTCATCTCAGTGCTGATGCTACTTCAAAGGCTGATCTGGACTTTCTGGTGGGTCGGGTGCAATCAACCGAAGGTTTTCTGTTAACCTACCCAGAACATGCGGTAGCTACTCAGTTTAAACCTACCAATTTATCAGCCCAGCAACTGGATGACATTGCCGAAAATTATCCAAATATGCTGACTGATGCCTTTGAAAATAGTCCCTATGCAGCTACCAATGTTCAGCCCTACAACTATGTTGAAAAAAAGTACGATTTTGACTACTACCAGACCGGCGACATCTTCTTGTTTAAGACCGACCGCAGCCCGGTTCGTTACGGTGCTGTACGTATCCTACATAGTTGGCCGTCGCAGTATACAAACGCACGTACGATAGAAGTAATAGTGCAGACCAGCAAGTACACCAAGAACGTGGAAAAAACACAAGATCTTAATTATCAGGAATTGTTGTCTTTCATCTATGCAACGAGCAACAGATAGTATGCTCGCTGGTCTAAAGATCCTCAACATTTATTCCTTTACCCTTAACTTTTCTCAATCATGACATCGTTCACTGAAAAAACCCTCTTTGAGCAAATCGGTGGTATGCCCGCTGTAGATGCTGCCGTTGAAATCTTTTACACCAAGGTACTTGCCGACGAAAGGATCAGTCACTTTTTTCGCTGGACACACATGAAAGCACAATATGCCATGCAAAAAGCTTTTCTGGCCTATGCCTTTGGTGCCCCCTTACATTACAGTGGAAAGAGCATGCGCTATGCCCATGCCCACCTGGTAGATGTAGGCTTGAGTGAACTCCATTTTGATGCGTTGATGGAACACCTGGCAGCTACATTACAAGAACTAGGGGTAGCAGAAAACCTGATTACTGAAGCTGGAAAAATAGCGGAAGGTACCCGAAACGATGTGCTGGGATACGATCTTGAAAATCATGATTGAAAGGTAGATAGTTTATCAGGCAAGGGCATTCTGCTGGAGTGCCCCTGCTTTCTCCCTGATATTATTAATTGTTTATAACCACAAACCATTTAGTAACCATGAAAAGAAATAAATCATTTATTCAGTTTGGCCTATCGGCCGTATTTGCGCTCGCCTTATTAGCCAGTTGCTCAGAAGAAACCGAAACCCTAACTCCCCAACCTTTTGAACCCGCTGAGGAAGCCGTCATAACGCTATCCGATGCGATACCTATTGATACTCCTGATTCTGGTGAGGTAGAAGAAGAGAATAGTAATCTGCCGTTTCCAGACCAACAACATTCCAATGCACGAGTAGCTGCGGAAGGGGTTACCGATTATGTAGACTTCAACGATCCTAATTCCCTGGATTTGTTGATAGATGATGCAGTAGATATGGTAGCAAGATGGCCATTTTATATTCAGAAAGTAGGTAGTGCCTGGATACATGTAAAAGAACAAAATTATAGAATGGGAAAAAAACAAGCCTATAATCATTACCATCTTGGTTACCAGTATTTCAACGCTGTATTCAATATAAACACCCAGAAATGGTGTAAATCTGTCCTTTATGGATGTATCGCCTTTGATCCCTTACAGGAGCATCGTTATTTAACCACTCATTCTCTGGATCAGATAATCAAAATCTACGCGTATGATTATAATAGCTCGCACCGGGTGTTTGACCTGAAGGGGATTTTTGTACGTTCCGGTCCTATCAAAATCAAGTTTCGTAAGCAGAGTGGCCAGTGGTATCAATTCTCCAGCGTTGAGCCGGGCGTTTATAACTTCTCTGATATAAGTTCAGACATCACCCAGGTCCTAATTTCCAGTGTCAGTGGGGGTCCTGTATCATTTGACAACGTCAAAGTGCACGTTCCCACGAACTAAATAGCTGGTACTATTTAAACAAAAGTAGAGAAGTAGTTCAACAAGCAAGGGCATTCTGCTGGAGTATCCCTGCTTCTTTTTAAAATTTTAAACCCTAACAATCATTTACAATTATGAAATCACTCCATATTTTCTTTTTATGTCTGCTCAGCATCGCTATGCTGCCCGGCTGCCAGTCGGATGAAGTGGCTCCCCTTAACTTAACCAGCACCCCAATGGTAGGTGAAAAGGGATTAATTGAGGTGAGACATGTTTTGCACCCATCGGTTGTCCGTACCGAATATCCGGGGGCTATTAAGTGGGAAATCACTATTGATGTAGATAACTTTAATTATATGACTGACTGGATCTATGACTATAAATATCACTTCAGTGTTATTCACGAGTCTTTTCAATCGATCAACGATATGAACATGAGTGCCAAGAACACGGCCGCTGCGGATATAGCCCTAAATTGCTTTGACTTTGTCAGTATTGATAATCTTGAGCCAGAGATTCAATACCCAGAGTATGCGAGTACCACCTTGTTCAAAACTATTAAAATACGACCGGCCATGATTGAGTATATGACGACAACCGCTTCCGAACTATTTCAGAGTAAGTATGAGGATAGTGCGGTAGAAGCAGACAAGCAGGTATCCAATTATGAAGAAGCTATGGAAGAAATCCACTTGTTTAAAACCGGCCATGCTTCCCCTCGCTACGGGCTACTTCGGATGGTAGAGCGACAAGGCGCGCAAAACGGCCCGTCAGGATTCAATTATTACGGGAAGATAGAACTCGTGGTTCAGAAGTAACTGCCTCCTGCTTTCTTTTCGATACCTAATATAAAGAAGTGTCAAAAAACCATTAAACCGTTTAGCCATGTAACCGACGAAACAATTTCGTTTCTTCAACACCGTAAAGGCAGCACCCTGGCTCCCCCTGCCTACATTGTTTCCGTAGAAAATGGCCAGGCCACCTACACCCAGCAACAACTGGAATGGAACAGGCAGGGGGTGATTTGCAACCAGCATATTTACGAAGGAGCAACTGATTTGTATGCTACTGCTGGCTTGATCAACTGCCATTTGCACTGGCTTATGCTGGGCGGTACTGATGTAGACCAACTTCTTGACTTAATAGAAAATCATCCCGAGGAGATGCTGGAACGAGCTTTATATAACGCAAGTGCCACCCTAAAAGTGGGGATCACCAGTGGGTGCGATAAAGGAGCCCCTACTATAGTACAGCGCCAATCTACCGGGGCTTAGAAGAGGCGCGTAACAGTGGTGCCTTGATGACCAAGACACAATTTTCTCCTTATATGCTGGTTGTCTCCAATTCATTTGCTGATGAATGGTGTGTGCGTGTAGAAAACGAGCAGGACCTGGAGAGGGTTCAGCAACAATTGCTGGATGCCGGGGCGGGCATTATTAAGATTGTTCCGGAAATGGATTTCTTGCCGGAGGAGCCTCATTATCCCTGGGTATTTTCCCATGCGTTGTTCGAGAAAGCAAGGAATTACGCTAAGCAACAGGATTGGCTATTCTCTGTGCACGGCAAAGGGCGGGAAGCCGTACAGGAATCTATCAAACAGCAGGTAGACTCTATTGAGCATGGCTTACAAATCACCCAGGAAGATCTTATGGCCATGCAGGCGAATAACATCTGGTTAGGTTGCACGGTAGAGGGATTTGAATGCCGCTTGAGCTACGCCGAAGCGGAGGGTAAATCTTTAAATAGCGCTCGCTACGAATGGGAAAAGTCTCACGAGCTGGTAACAATGGCGGCAAACTTGCAAGCAGAACAGCCATTTTCCAACATGCTATTTGCCTCTGACGCCGGGAGTATCAATACCCCGCACGCCTCATTGAGAGAACTGTACTTACTTAGAAAATATGGGTACAGCCCGGAATGGGTGCTGGAAATCGCTACCCGAAATGGCGCAAAATTTATGCGTAAGGAAGATCAGATCGGCAGTCTGGATACCGGAAAAATGGCCGACATCATTTTTTGGTCCAGAAATCCTTTAGAGTTATCGTTAGCCGAATGGGAGCACCTGCAAGACTATATCGTGGCCGTAGTAAGTGATGGTAGGCTAGCGTATTCCATATGATATATGCCATAGTCGGCGTGTCTAAAGCAGGCCTTTCCTACGCTTACCTGGCGTTTTGTAGCTCATTACGACTAATGAAAAACACATAATACTTATCCCTTTAAGTAAATAGTATTTCCGGCAAGTACATTTGGCTGGGCTGCCCTTACTTTCCTATCACCATTAGAACATCCAAAACCTTTTTATTATCATAAAATCAATTTTTCATGAACACCTTCAATATCCAAACAAACCAAAAAACACACATATCTGCCAATGAAGAAGCTGAATTACAAATAATAGATCAATTCGTCCGGCAGGTCAGTACCGCCTACAGGTCTGGTAGTCTCTCTTCCCAGAGGACTTTTGATCTACGAAAGGAATTTGGGCAGGAATTCCTCCAAAACACCATTCAGGGCCATGGGCTGAGAAAACCTTTCGGCTATGCCGGTGACTTTATCATGATCGACAAAATATACACCCGGCATACTTCAAAAAAACCCAAATATCGTCTCTGGGATGAGTACTTCCACCGGCAGGCGGCTCCACAAGCAGTATGTAACCGTAAAGCATACTTCAAAAAACTGGTTCGTGATTCGCTGAACGGAAAAAAGTCGATCTCCCTCTTGAACGTAGGAAGCGGTCCGGGACGTGACCTTGCCGAACTCTATGACAGTTTATGCCTCCCTCATCGTCTCCATACCACCTGTGTGGATATGGATAAGCGGGCCATTGCGTATGCCCAAGAACTGAATAAGCCCTATGCACTGTACACCAAATTTGTGTACAGAAATGTATTACGTCTTCAATGCCAGCAAAACTTCAACCTGATATGGTCGGCTGGTTTGTTCGACTATTTCAATGATAAAGTATTTGTTTCGGTCTTGAGTCATTTCCGAAATTATCTAAAGCCAGGGGGTGAGATAGTCATAGGTAACTTTAACGAAGATCACAATCCAAGTCGCGAGTACATGGAGATTTTTGGCGAGTGGTTTCTGCACCACCGAAGCGAGCAGCAGTTATATGAACTGGCTGAAAAGGCTGGCTTTTGCAAGCACGAAATATCAGTAGATCGCGAACCGGAGAATGTCAACCTCTTTCTACATATCAAACCCATTTAACAAAATTCGCCAGGCTTCGCTACGTGCAGCTTTGCGTACTAAACAAGTATCTTATCATGCAACTCATCATAAAACTCATGGTCTTTGGATGGCTATTGCTCTATTCTCAATGGGGCTTTGCCGAACAAACAGGGCAAGATCTTAAACCTCAAAGAGATGACACCAAAATTATTTCTTGGGAAATAGAAGAATCTTTACAGCCTACTATTGATTATCTGAAGAAAAAACAAAGGAAGTATCGTAGCCAAACTCATTTTCTGAAACATCTGTTTCATTATGTACACCATAAGCATCTCAAACGCTTCGGCCATCAGAGTTCGCCGGATGCGTTGGCAAAAAGCGGGACTTATGACTGCGTATCCGGAACAGCCCTTTATGCGCTAATTTTGGAAGAATTGAATATCCCTTATGAGATCTGGGAAATGAATTATCACGTTTATTTAGCACTAAAGGTAAATGATAGTAAAGTGGTGTTTGAAAGCACCAATCCAGTGGAGGGATTTATCAATCAGGCAGACCGGATAGCGCAGCATCGCAGCTATTATGAAGAGGAAGCGGAGCGTTATCATCAAAACCAAGAAATAGATGTCCCTACGATTCACCGGGCTATTAACTTCAAACAACTTTGCGGGCTGCAATTTTATAATCAGGCATTAGCGTATCTGCAAAAAGAAGAGAAGGATAAGGCGCTCAGGTATGTGCAGCAGGCACTGGATTACTATCCCAGCGATCGAATAGCCTTACTGGCGGAATGGATAGGTCAATAGAGAGTTCCTTGAATTTACTATGTAAGCCGGAAACTTAGGCCTCATAAGTGAATGCAAACCAAAAAAACATCAAATTTATAAAACTCAATATGAACAAAGGCAAAACTCAAGTCTACATCATATGCACTTTGGACAAGCTGGTTTTTCTGCCCGTATGCTCTATTTATGCTTGCTTGCTATTATGTTTATCATCATGATAATGAACACTTGGATCGATACGCATATTCAGCCAGTTTA
>CAKZPJ010000706.1 GCA_937138955.1 uncultured Flammeovirgaceae bacterium
TTCTTAACCTTCGGACGGATTCGACCGCTGCATACCAATGCGGTGATTTTTGCTTTTGTGGGCAACGGTATTTTTGCCGGAGTGTACTACTCACTACAGCGGCTTTGTAAAACCCGCATGTTTAGCGATACCTTAAGTCGCATCAACTTCTGGGGTTGGCAACTTATTATCTTATCGGCGGTACTGACCTTGCCACTGGGTATTACTACCAGTAAGGAATACGCCGAATTAGAGTGGCCCATTGATATTGCCATTACATTGCTGTGGGTAGTATTTGGCTGGAATATGTTTGCCACTATCCTGAAACGGCGCGAACGGCACCTGTACGTTGCTATCTGGTTTTACATTGCAACTTTCGTTACGGTGGCGGTACTACATATTGTTAACTCTTTTGAACTGCCTATCTCTATGTTTAAGAGCTACTCTTGGTACGCCGGAGTGCAGGATGCCTTGGTGCAGTGGTGGTACGGTCATAATGCGGTAGCGTTCTTTCTAACAACACCCTACTTGGGGCTGATGTATTATTTCGTTCCGAAGGCGGCCAATCGTCCAGTATACTCCTATCGCCTATCAATCATCCACTTCTGGGCACTGATCTTTATCTACATTTGGGCTGGCCCTCACCACTTGCTTTATAATACGTTACCCAATTGGGCACAGTCGCTGGGCGTAGTTTTCTCTATTATGCTGATTGCTCCCTCTTGGGGCGGGATGCTTAATGGACTCTTCACGTTACGGGGAGCCTGGGACCGAGTACGGGAAGATGCAGTACTCAAGTTTATGGTAGTAGCTATCACCTGCTACGGTATGGCCACCTTTGAGGGACCAATGCTCTCCCTAAAAAACGTAAATGGTATCGCGCACTTTACCGACTGGATTGTAGCCCACGTACACGTGGGTGGGTTAGGCTGGAATGGTTTCTTAACCTTCGGAATGCTCTACTACCTGATTCCTCGTCTGTATCAAACTAAATTGTATTCTAGTAAGCTCGCCAATATGCACTTCTGGCTGGGCACAATGGGAATTATCTTTTATGCTCTACCTATGTACTGGGCGGGTTTTACCCAGAGCTTAATGTGGAAAGAATTTACGCAAGAAGGCTTACTAGCGTATCCCAACTTCCTAGAAACTGTCACTCAGATTCGTCCGATGTATATGCTGCGAGCGGGCGGTGGTGCTTTGTATATTACTGGGGCACTTATAATGGCCTATAATCTGATCAAAACGGCCTACAGTGGCACTTTCCAGCGGGAAGAAACCGCTCAGGCTATGCCATTAGCCAAGGAGTATAAAAGCCCCAAAAACGAACACTGGCACCGCAAACTATTTGAACACCGTCCGGTACTCTTGCTAGTAGGTAGTTTAGTAGTTATCCTTATTGGGGGGCTAGTTGAACTAATTCCTACCTTCCTGATAAAGTCTAACGTTCCTACCATCAGCAGCGTGCAGCCTTATACTCCACTGGAGCTTCAGGGACGCGACCTGTACATTCGTGAAGGTTGTAATAACTGCCATTCGCAGATGGTGCGTCCGTTCCGTTCAGAAACTGAACGCTACGGCGAGTACGCCAAAGCCGGAGAGTTTGTGTATGACCACCCATTTTTGTGGGGTTCTAAGCGTACTGGTCCCGACTTACTGCGCGTAGGTGGTAAGTACCCTGACTCTTGGCACTATCACCATATGTACGATCCTGAATCAATGTCGCCTGGTTCCATTATGCCGCCGTATCCCTGGTTGCTGGAAGATGATCTGGATGCCAGCAACACCGAAGATGTTATTAATGCCATGCGTACCCTAGGCGTTCCCTACGAACCCGGTTACGAAAAACAAGCGCTGGCCGATCTAAACCAGCAGTCAGCAGAAATTGTGGCGCGCCTGAAAGAAAGCGGAGTTGAAGTAAGCCCTGAGAAAGAAATTATCGCGCTGATTGCTTACCTACAACGATTAGGAACTGATATACAAGTAAAAAACTAGGGGTTAGGAATTGGGGATTGTGCTTTGGAATACAAGAAGGCTAATCCCTAAAACCCAACCCCCAAAATCCAGAACTCATGCTCAAATTCATTAAACACCATATGGAGACGATTACCGGAATTGAGATTTTTCCGCTGATCTCGTTTCTCATATTCTTCACTTTCTTCGTCATACTACTCATTTGGGTATTTCGTTCAAGTAAAGAATATATTGCCGAAGTAGAAAAACTTCCCTTAGATCAAGAACCTCAGACCGACCTACTATGAAGCGATTTATTTACAACCGTAAAAGAATACTACCCTGGCTAATTGGACTGCTACTTCCCTTCTTACCAGCGGTCGCTACTGCCCAAGAAGCATCTTCAACGGGCATAGGAATGAGTGCTTTAGAGCAGTATGTTGTTTGGGGGCTGATGGGTTTAGAGGTACTGCTATTGATAATTGTGGTCATTCTACTAGTTGTCATCAAGATGATGAGCAATGTACTCTTCCCTACTTCTGAAGTAGCGCCCAGTGGCGAATTAGTGGAACCCGCTAAACCCTGGTATCAGAAGTTTTTAACTCAAGTGAACGATGCGGTACCTATAGAAAGGGAGGCAGAGGTAATGACCACCCACGAGTACGACGGTATCTACGAACTGGACAACAATCTACCACCTTGGTGGACGGCCATGTTCTACATTACTATTGCTTTTGGAGTAGTGTATCTATTATACTTCCATGTATTTAGTTTGGGATCGCTTCAGGAAGAGGAATACGAGGAAGAGATGGCACAAGCTAAAATAGAAGTAGATGCCTACTTAGCCACCGCAGGCAATAGTGTTGACGAAACCAATGTGACCTTTATCAGTGATGTAGGCCGACTTGATGATGCCCAAAAAATGTTTGCCCAAAAATGTTCGGCTTGTCATGGTATGGCAGGCGAAGGCGGAGTTGGTCCTAACCTCACTGATACTTACTGGATTCATGGGGGTGGTGTAAAAGATATTTTCAGAATAATAAAGAATGGGGTACCGGAAAAAGGAATGATTCCTTGGAAGTCGCAGCTGACCCCAGTAGAAATGCAGGATTTATCTAGCTACATTATTACACTAGAGGGTACTGAACCACCAAATGCTAAAGAGCCTCAGGGCGAACCGTACGAACGAGATGAAGAGTTGGCCTTGAATTAAAGGGGTCACAAATGAGGCATCCGGCCCCGTGCTAACGATAAAGAGATATGAGCAATCAAACAACCATAGGACCCGACCAACCTTCGTTCCGCGATAAAGTATCTACGGTAGATGAGCAGGGTAAGCGAGTTTGGGTCTATCCTAAAAAACCAAAGGGGAAATTCTATTCCGCCCGTATCTGGGTTAGTGTAGTTTTATTGGCTTTTCTCTTCGCGGGGCCATTTATTCGGATTAGTGGGGAACCCCTCCTATTGCTTAATGTGCTGGAACGAAAGTTCATTATCTTCGGACAGGTGTTCTGGCCTCAGGATTTCTACCTATTTGTATTAGCTATGATCACGCTGGTGATCTTCATTGTACTTTTCACCGCCGTGTACGGACGGTTGTTCTGCGGTTGGGTTTGTCCGCAAACCATCTTCATGGAAATGGTGTTCCGCCGAATAGAATACTGGATTGAGGGTGACTATACCGCGCAACGAGCCTTAGACCGTCGCGATTGGGATCAAGATAAAATCATAAGAAAAACCGGCAAACATCTGATCTTCTTCGCCATTTCTTTCCTGATCGCCAACACTTTTCTGGCCTACATTATCGGTAGCGAAGCACTGATTGAAATTGTGACAGATCCACCTGGTCAGCACTTGGCAGGTTTAGGAGCTATTCTAATATTTACCGCAGCTTTCTACTTTGTTTTCTCCCGGCTACGCGAGCAGGTATGCACCAGCATTTGTCCCTACGGTCGTTTGCAAGGCGTACTACTCGACCGCAAGTCGGTGGTGGTAGCCTACGACTACCAGCGAGGCGAGCCTCGGGGCAAGTTTCGTAAAAATGAAGATCGTGATGAGGTAGGAAAAGGCGATTGTATTGAATGCCAGCAGTGCGTTCATGTATGCCCCACCGGTATTGATATTCGCAACGGTACTCAGTTAGAATGCGTTAACTGCACCGCCTGTATTGATGCCTGCGATGCGATTATGGAAAAAGTAGATCTACCTAAAGGGTTGATACGATACGCCTCGGAAGAAGGAATTGTCGAAGGCAAAAAGCTGCACTGGGATACCCGAAGCATAGCCTACACCGTGGTGCTGCTACTATTAACGGTAGCCATGACCAGTTTGCTACTACTGCGTACCGACGTAGAAACCAGCATACTTCGCACTCCCGGTATGATGTACCAGGAGCAAGACGATGGTCGGATTAGCAACCTGTACAATGTAAAGATTATCAACAAAACGAATAACGACTTATCAGTACACCTTCGTTTAATGGATGAGCAGGGTGAACTACGAATGGTTGGTCAAGAAACTTTAGAAGTAGCTCAGCAAGGTACTGCCCAAAGTGCTGTGTTCGTCATACTAAATCGTGATGACGTTCAGCAGATGAAAACCGATATAAAAGTGGGAGTATACGCCGGAGATGAACTCTTGGAAACGGTAGAAACTTCCTTTTTAGGACCGAACATACAATGAGCAATGAACAATGAACAGTGTGCAATGAACAATGTGCAGTTAACAATTAGCAATCGAACAATTGAATCAATAACAAGATTATGAACTGGGGTTGGAAAATAGCATTGGCATTTATTCTGTTTGGTGTCTTTATCGGGGTACTGGTGTTCCGTAGCTTTCAAGAGAATATTGATTTAGTATCGGAAGATTACTATCAGCAGGAACTGGGATACCAACAGCAGATTGATAAAATAGCGAACAGTAAATCTCTGAATATACCGCTCACCTTTGCTCAGCAAGCTCAACAATTGGTGGTACAGTTTCCTGATGACCTAACGTCTACAGTAGAGGGGGAAATTCAGTTATTTTGCCCTTCCGACATGCGAAACGACCGTTTGGTGACTATTGCCTTAAATTCCGACCAGCAGCAAATTATCCCAACTGGTAAGCTAGCTAAGGGTTACTACAAAGTTAAAGTTGACTGGATGAGTGGTGATGCGGCGTATTTCACCGAAGAATCTATTTTTATTCAGTAATGATTGTCACTGCCTTTGCCATCGGATTATTGGGAAGCTTTCACTGCTTGGGCATGTGCGGCCCTATTGCACTGGCCCTACCCGTCCGAGACCAAGCGAGCCTGCGTCGTTGGCTAGGGCGGTTAGCCTATAATCTAGGACGAATCACTACCTACGCTTTCCTCGGTGGCTTATTTGGGTTGTTAGGGCAAAGTTTGGCCATGGCTGGTTTACAGCAAACACTTTCAATTACATTAGGCATACTGATTGTTTTAGGCGTGGTTCTGCCTACCACACTATTACTCCGAGTAAGTCCCAATCATTATATTGCCCGAATGATTGGACGGGTAAAAAAGTCGATGCAGCAGCTATTCGCCGTCCGTACCTATCCCGCCATGTTTGGGCTAGGCACTCTGAACGGTCTATTGCCCTGCGGTCTGGTTTACGTCGGATTAGCCGGGGCTACCGCTACTGGCTTCGCTACCGAAGGAGCAACCTACATGGCGGCATTCGGATTAGGCACTCTACCCATGATGCTAGGAGTGAGTTTTTTAGGTCAGTGGATCAGCGTACCAATGCGCAACAAAGTAAGAAAAGCTGTACCAATATTGGTAAGCACCGTAGGAGTACTATTTATTCTACGAGGACTATCCCTCGACATTCCCTATGTCAGCCCAGTATTAGCCGGTGAAATGACCGTAAGTGAGGTTATCACCATTTGCCGCTAGGGCGTATTGCCATACGCCCGAACAGAAATGCAGTAATAC
>CAKZPJ010000707.1 GCA_937138955.1 uncultured Flammeovirgaceae bacterium
CCGTCGTAAACGAGGAAGTTGGGATACATTAAAGCTCATGTGATCATTCTTTTCTAGGTATTCAAAACCATTACTCGTCTTAAGAATATAGCCATTTGGTCTACTAACAGACACCAAATAACCCATTAAGGCCTGTAATGTCTGCCTTTATAAAGCATTCGGTTAGAATGAACTACTTCTGCATATTCATTAATATCACCTTTCAGAGATATATTTTTCAATCTTGGAATGAAATACTGCTTGAAACCACCTATTCTATATTCGTTTACTTTCAATCGGTCATATCTTTTCTCTTTGGGTTTGTTTTGATTATACCGGTCTATTTTTCTGTTTTCGTCTTCTTTCCTTTTCCTGTTATTATCTTCTTTATTTTTATACTCAAACATATCACCCATAGATTTAAACTCCATTACTACTTTTTGAGGAGCAATTGATCCGAGGTAGGCAATAATATCTCTCTTTAATCTCACTTTCACCCTATAATTTAATTTGCTCCACTCGCTTTTGATTCCGAGCTGATCGCGTATATACTCTCTTCTAGCGTTTAGGCTTAGATTTTCAGCGTAATGAAAGTAGCTAGTTAGCTCGGTTAACGTTTCTTGGTCAACCCAGCAGTTTGAAAAAGGATTGTGATGCTCCTCGGAAATAAAGCGGGACAATTGCATTCCGGCTTTGAGTACTACTGTATTATATGTTATTTCCTGAAAAGTCCTTTTATCATCTTCGGTTAGCTGATCAATTTGTTCCACTTTGTGTTTCTGGTCATCGAGTGGAATGATAAAACTCTCTGTCTCCATAAATTTACGGTTGATAGTGGTGTGCAACTTCTAATCTTATCATAATGTCCAAAGTGTGCACTAGGCAAATGAGGAGCCTATACCGTTATTAGCTTTGGCTCGCTCATTTTGAAACTCAAGGTATCTACATCGGCCACTCATTTTCATAAACCGCTGGCCCCCCGTCGCCTTCAATGGTGATTTCGCGGCAGGAGACCACAAAGGTTTCCATCATGTTTTCACCTCCTTGCCAACTGAAGTTCTCGCCGTATTCCACGATATAAGCATCTTTAAACTTGACGGTTTTAATCGGTTTCTCATCGTCGGTATCATCCATGATTTCAATCTGCCCTTCCTTGGTTTTTCCCTGCGCCAGCGTCATCCAGGTGGGTAAGAAGGCACTTTTAGTAGATTCAATGGTCAATTGAATGGTGCCTCCCCGAACAATGCCGGATGGGCGACCGGAAGCGTCAATGTCGCGGTTGAAGCTGTAAGAAAAATCAATCACTCTTACATCCTGAAATTTGTCTAAGTTTAGTCTTGCGCGTACTGCCATGGTTGGTTAAAATTTAAATGGTTAAAATAATTTGGTTTAGTTAATGAATAATGATTGGTGAGTAATGTCGGATGAGTAATGACATGAACATTCATCATCAGTCATTATTCCAGTTTCCCGTTTCCCCCCGGAACCTGTCCGGGGGCCGTCTCTACTGTTCCGCATATTCGGATTGCCACTCTTCAGCCGAATCGCCTTTGGTTCCGCCTAGTTTTAGTAGGAAGTTTTTGGCGGGGAAGAATGGAGTGATATGCAGGTCAATATTGATGCGTTTGGTTTCGGGATCTTGCTCTAACTGCATCAGTTTGTAGTCCTGAATAATCTTATCGCTACCCATAATGCTTTTCAGATACTTGGATATTTCTCGGCTAAGGTCTTTCTGCACTTTGGGAGTCCAGTTGACGAAGGCTTGTCGGTTTAGAAAGTCAATAATTACTTTTCCTACGTAGTCAAAAACTCGTACTACTGAGTAGGTCTGCAAGCCAATATCATCACCGCTGTAGAGTGTCTTGGCCGAGAAGGCCATCACCTTTTCCCATTCTTTCACCATGGGTACTAAGCCGCGTTTCTCTAATTCTGAAATCTCGCTTTTCTTGAGCGGGAAGGCTACGCCATCTACTTCGTTCAACCCGCCGTGCATTTTACCTGCTGTCGGCTGAGCGATTAGGGTGCTATAGATTTTTCCGGCCAGCGCGGTAGAAGGGGAGACATACAGTGGGTCTTCCTCACCCAAATCTTCGTACTGCTCGCGCCCAACTAGCCAGTTGCAGGTCATCATCACGTTGGAGCGGTGAATCTCGCCCCCGGTCAAATTCGCCGCATCAAATTCTTCCATCACCGCATCCGGGTCGTCCAGGTGGTTAAAGTCGGTGACTAGCATCGTTTTGTTTTGGTAGGCAATCTTGGCCCACTTCTCTACCACCTTATTAGAACCCAAGTAGCCTGGGATGACCATTAGCGAGTAGTTTTCTCGCAGATCCAGTCGATCGTGGCGGGCTTTGAGCTCTTCGGTGATTTTGTCAATGACTATCGTATTATCTAAGTCTTTCAATCGCTCAATATCGGCATTGAATATGGTGATGTTGCGAACCTTATCGGTCTCAGCGTTCTTGTAGAACATGGCCAGTGAACGGTAGTTTCGCTCTAGTTCAGTGGTTTCACCCAGGGCTTTCTTGAGGTTTTCTTTTAGTAACTCTTCGGCTCCTTCTACTTTTTCTTGGCTCTTTTCAATCATCGCCGAAATATCATCGCCCTCGCTCAGCAGATCGTGCCAGAGTTGGAGTTGCTTTTTGAGTTTTTCGCGATCATTTTTCTTAGAGGCCTCATTGAGAAAGATATTCTTGCGGGCTTTGCCTTCGGGATTCATCACCTTCGCTCCCTCTACCGAAGACTCAATCAGCTCAAACCCCCCGTATTCAATCAGTTCGTCGGAGCTTTCTTCTAGTACTTTTTTAGGATTATCTAAGGCTGATGCTTCGTGAGTTGCAGCCTGAGCGGCTTGTGCTTTTTCTTCTGCCATGGAAATGTATCGTTAAGTAGGTTGGTAAAATGGAATGAGTAATTACTGATCGGCCTGTTCAATTTCTTGAATCATGGCTTGCAATGCCTGTAAGTAGGCCTGCTTGGCTTCAGGGTTCTGAAGGGCTGACTTAAGAATCTTGTTCGACTTCAACTGCTTCATAAATTTGTGGTAGCCATCTTGCTGGGCGTTCAGGTCTTTCAGAAATTCGCTTTGTTGGGTGATGCCTTGCTTGGTAAAATCTGCTAGGTTAGAGAACGTTAGTTCTTCGTTCACCGGAGCACCATCAGCATTCTCAAACTCCACTTTCACGTTGGGCTTGAAGTGGTCAAAGACTTCATTAACCGTTTTTAAGCCTGTAATAGGTTCCGGCTTCGTTGGCCGTGAACTCAACTTCTGCACTAGTAAAGTGCGGTTGGATGAGATTTGCGTAATCGCCTCAAAGGATTGTTGCGGTACTAGTTGTCCGCCAATTTCTACTTCATTCATAGGTAAGGTAATATGGTCTTGAAATTATTAATTTATTTATTAGTAAAAGTATGTTGTGGGATGTAACCAGTCTCACTCATATTTCCACACTAATTCTTCGCTCTCGTCAACATCCAAGTTAATGACTGAGCCTTTCTTCACGCTTCCGGCAATGATCAACTTGGAGATCGGGCGGCGCAGTTGGTTGCGAATGACCCCGGTCAGGGGTCTAGCCCCATACTCGGGGGTGTAGCCGGACAAGGCTAGTTGCTGCTTGGCTTTATCTGAAATGTTCAGGGAAATACCCTGCTTGTCTAGTAGTGCCAATAATTTTTTCAAGTGAATGTCAAAGATTTTGACTACGTTTTCTTCCTGAATTGGAGCAAAGGGTACGATTTCGGTGACTCTGGCAAGAAACTCCGGTCGGAAATGGCCCTGCATCCGCTCCATCATCTGCTGCGAAGTGGGCAAATCCCCTTCGGCAAAGGTATCCATGATGTACTGACTACCGATGTTGGAGGTAAATAGTACCACGGCATTGGAGAAGTCACCTTCTTTGCCCAGTCGGTCGTGCAACTTGCCCTCGTCCATAATCTGTAGGAAGATATCAAACACCGAAGCGTGCGCTTTCTCGATCTCATCAAACAACACCACCGCGTAGGGCTTCTCCCGAATTTTGTTCACCAGAATACCCCCTTCTTCGTAGCCGACGTAACCCGCCGGGGCACCCAGCAGTACGGCGGCCGAATGTTCCTCTTTGAATTCGGACATATCAAAACGCAGCAGCGTAGACTCGTCGTTAAACAAGAATTCGGCCAGTGATTTGGCTAGTTCAGTTTTACCCGTCCCCGTGGGCCCCATAAAAAAGAAGGAGCCAATTGGCTGACCAGGCTTGGTCAATCCTGAGCGGGATTCCAGCACCGCATCTGAGATTACTTTAATCGCCTGATCTTGTCCGATGACGCGCTGCTTCAGGTGCTCCTCCATGTTCAAAAGCTTCTCCCGTTCTTTGGTCTGGATCTTTCCCAGTGGAATCCCGGTTTTATGAGCGACAACGGCGGCTACATCCGTTTTCTCTACGCTGCCCTTCTTGTTGCCAGTTAGCTTTAATAGCGCATCAATGGTGGATTGAAGATAGTCCCGCAGTACCTCAGCGGTGTCCAGTTCTTTCTCATCGGTGTCACCTTCCAATTGAGTGAACAGTATCGGGCTGATCTTATCTTTGAGCTCGCGATGAAACCAGCGTAGTTCAGCCAGGGTATCGGTTACTACTTCAGTAGCCGAGGCTTTTAGTTTTTCAGCGAGTTGGCTTAGTTCGTTTTCGGAAGTTTCATCGGCCATGCGGATGGCGGCCATGGTTCGATCCAGTAGGTCAATCGCCGAATCTGGCAAGCGGCGGTCTTTGATGTAGCGTTTAGCCAATTGCACCGCTTCGCGCGGAGCTCCTTCGGCCACAGAAATAGTATGGTGTTGTTCGTACAGGGGCACCAGCGTTCGTACCATGCGCTCGGCCACCGTCACGTCGGGTTCTTCTACCCGCAATACTTCAAAACGACGGTTAAAGGCTTCTTCCTTTTCAATGTACTTGCGGTACTCTTCGTTGGTGGTGGCACCAATCACGGTGATTTCGCCTCGAGCCAGTTCGGGCTTCAGTAGGTTCGCTGCTCCACTGCCAACCGGGCCAGTGCTATCCAGCATCAAGTGCAACTCGTCAATGAAGAGAATCGCCTTTTCAAAGGTCTTCACTTCTTTGATAATATTTTTCAATCGGTCTTCTACTTCGCCCTTGTAGGAGGCTCCGGCGACTAGCGAACCCAAATCCAGCTCAAATAGTACGGCCGAAGACAAATGAGCCGGTACTTTCCCGTTCACAATATCCAGGGCAAAGCCATCGGCCAAAGCCGTTTTACCAACCCCGGGTTCGCCCACAATCAGCACATTGGGTTTGGTACGCCGTCCCAGAATTTCCACCATCATCCGGGTTTCGCGGTCGCGACCAATAATGGGGTCAATCTTGCCTTCCCGAGCTAGCGAAGTTTTGTCGTTACAGTATTTGAATAAAGCTTTAGTTTTGCTGGGAGCTGCTTTTCCCGGCTTCGCGCCCGCCCCCGGGGAGATCGCCTCCTGAATGGCTTCTTCAGCGACCACCGTAGAAAGCAAATCATCGGCGGTGAGCGGAAAGGTTTTGAGCTGGTCTTTATTAAAGGCAATATTGGGTTTGCACAACGCGGCTAAGATGGCCAGCGGACTAATATCTTCTTCATTGAGCTTCAGGCGGACCAGGTCGGCCTCATCAATGACGGATGAGACCTTCGCATCGCCGGGGGGCTCTTCGGGAATACGAGTGTTTTTAGAAAGGTTCTCAATGCGTACTTCCGCCCATTCTTGTAAATAAGGGATATCTTGATCCAACGATTCTAGTAACTCACGCAGACCTACGTCTTTATGCAACAAAGCATGCAGCAAGTGAGCCGGGGTAAACTGAGCGTTTTGGTATTCTTTGGCTAACGACTGGGCAATCTGGATAGCACGTTTGCTTTCATCAGTCAGCGTGAGGGTAGAGAGCATAAGGTAGGTTAGTGGGGTTGTATATCAATAGTTTTGTATTAGTGTCTTGAAATAGCAAAAGGTAAACTAGATTGTTAAACTTTTTTTATGTCAAGAAAGCTCCTAATGCTTGGTGTAATCAATAGACTAGCCTTATAAACCTACTGTTTTTTCTTGGAAAGAGCAAATTATTGATTACGCTAAAGTCTATCTCTCAAAACAGGTTAGTGAAATATAACTACCCAGACACAAATTGAAGGCAAGGTTCATAATTGAAGATTCTATAACTACGAGAAGCAAATTGGATGTGAAAAGGTAGATTTGTCTTTATTCAATCCGAACGAAAATTAACCATCTGACTAGGCTACTATTAGCAAACAAGGTCAAAGGATTATCTAAATGGACAAGAAAACTTTAGGATTAGATAAAGACTCTTATTCCTGTTCCTGCTCTCGCAAAAACTCAAAACCAACCCGCTTACCAGTACGAATAGCCGAAAGTCCGCTAGTCTGTAATTTCCCTTTTACGGTAAGTTGCTTGCTAGTATCAATCGGGGGAACGTACAGATCAAAGTCAATCGCGTGTACAATCGCTGTTTCGGCAATCTGCTGAAGTGTTTCTTCATCAATTGGCTTGCGAGAAAAGGAGTTGTACATAAACGCAAACTCCTTACGGCCTTCTACAAAAAAGTGCTGATCTTTATTGATAAATATCCGGCCAATCAAATACCCTACATCCGATAGGCGGTTATAACGAAGTGAGTCTGACAGAAAGTTATAAACCAAGATCATACCACAGTAGGCGCGGGAAGGGTCTTGCTTAATGTAATCAGATTTGTGGATGAAGTACTCGGAATTGAAAGTGAATACATTAGTATGCATCATAAATACTAGCGTATCGCCGGAGAATCGCAGCGACGACTCAAAATCACCCTGAGATTTATAGACTACGTCTACTAAGCTATCTTCACCCATTGCTTCATCCGTGCGAGTAGCTATACCTTGCAGTACCTTATTAAACTGCCGGAAGACGTCCTGAGTTTGTTGATAGATATGTTGTTTGAGTACGCCTTTCTCTTGAAGAGCATTGATAATTCGGTCGTTGTTCGATGCCATAGTTCGCTTGGTTCTGATACAAAAAGCGTCGTTATAGTGAAATTGTTTAGGTGGTGATGGGATGAAGGCGGGGGTAGATTAGTTAGTTTGGACGTTAATGAATACTTTTTGTTTATCTTAAAAATATGAATACATCTTTTTCTTCCTAAAACCCTAATCTCTCATTTTCTATTGTTTACAGTAGCCCTTATTGGTCTTCAGTCTCTTGTCCATCCCACCTACAGCGGCCTTTCACCCATCCAAATGCTGCTGTAATAGCTCGCAGGCTTTCCATAAATGGGCTTCGGTTTGGGACTGAAGTTCTTGTAAAACCTCTTTTTCCGCTGATTCTTTTACCAGGTTATAGTTTTGAATCAGTTGGCTGTGCAAACTAGTTAGGTTGAGTATCTCCAGCAACGCTCTAGTGTTGTGCAAAATTCCGTTTAAAGTAGTAGCATCTCGGTCAACCATAGCTTGGGTATATTGCGACTGTAGTTTGGTTAATTCACCTAAGGCATTTTCTAAAAACTGTTGGATACTTCTCTTATCATTAAAGATATTTTCTACCTTTTGCAAATCTAATGCTAAGGGTGCTGGTTCTTCTGAGGGCAATGGCGCCGGAACCGAGTCGCTACTCTGGATGTACAGTAGTACTTTTTGCCGTAAATCCTGGGGCTCGAAGGGCTTAGTAATCACCTGCTGAAAAAGGGCTGCCTCGGGACGCGCTTTTACCTCGTCAGCGGTATCGGCAGTGAGGGCTAGTATAGGAATTTGGGCGTAATTTGGTAGCTTCCGAATAGCCCGAGCAGCCTGATAGCCGTCCATGACTGGCATTCGGATATCCATCAGTATAAGATCGTACTGAAATTGCTGAGTCATTTCTACCGCTTCTTTACCATTATTGGCAGTATCAGGAGAGAAATTCCACCACTGCTGCAAAAACTGAATAAGCAAGCTGCGGTTGATTGGAGCGTCTTCTACCAATAGTATTCGAGCACTAGACAGTAAGGTGGTTTCGTTCGTCGGAGTCACCGGTTCTTCTGCGGTAATTGTATCAGCTAACCCCTCTTTTAGGAGAAGCGTAAAGAAAAAGCAGGTGCCTTTTCCTTCTTCGCTTTCTACTTCAATCTGGCTGCCCATTATTTCTAGCAGAAGCTTGGTAATAGATAAGCCCAACCCGGTGCCGCCGTACTGCCGCACCGTAGAAATATCGGCCTGGGTGAAGGTTTCAAAGATCGTATCTAGCTTATTGGCCGGAATACCAATGCCGGTGTCTTCTACTGAAAAGGTGGTTAAATACCCACCTTGCTTTTTGCGCTCAAGGGATACGTCTACCGTAATAGTACCGTTTTGGGTAAACTTAGTAGCATTGCTAATTAAATTATTAAGAACTTGAGAAAGCTTCAGTGAGTCGGCCTGGACGGTTTCGGGAATTCGTTCATCTAAATTAAATTTTAGCTCATTTCCTTTCTCTTGTACAGTAGGTTCATAAGCTTTTTCTAGGCTATGTAGTAAAGTTGGTAAATTTAGGTTGGTTTCTTCTATAGCGACTTTGCCCGCTTCGATTTTGCTAAAATCTAGAATGTCGTTAATCAACGTTCGGAGATTGTCGGCTGAAAACTTTAGGGTTTGCAGGTTTTCTACTTGTTCCGGCTGAACGTTTTTATCTAGTAGCAAATTAGTGATGCCCAGTATTGCGCTAAGTGGTGTTCGTATTTCGTGGCTCATAAGGGCCAGAAAATCTCCTTTGGCAGCCGCCGCTTGTTCCGCGTCTTCTTTCGCTTGGCGAAGAGTTCTTTCCAGTTTTTTCTGTTGGGTGATATCGATATTCATTCCTACCCAGCCCCGTATTGAGTCATCGGTCTTACGAAGTGGTACTGCCCGCACAGTTGTCCAGCAGTACTCCTGGGTGGGGGCATGGTAGATACGGTACTCGCTAAGTAGGTTACTACCCGTCTCAAGAGACTGTTTCCAGGTTGCTTCAGCCGCTTTTCGGTCTTCGGGATGTACGGCTTTCAGCAGACCACCCTGCTTAAGCTCTTGGTAGGTTTGTCCGGTGTAGTCTCGCCAAGAGGGCGAATCTTCTACTACTTTACCAGTAGCGTTGGTTGTCCACACCATTTGGGCTGAAGCCTCTATCAGGGCCCGAAATTGCGCCTCACTGTGTTTTAGATCGTTTTCAACCTGTTTCAGTTCGTTAATATTCACGAAAGTAATCACCACTCCTTCAATTCGGTCTTCGGCACTGCGGTAAGGTAAAATACGGGTTAAGTACCACCTCTCTTGGTTATCTTTAATTTCGGTGGTATAAGGGGTGAGCTTATCTAGTACTTGCTGGGCATTTTCTAAAATACTGTTTTCGGTAAGCTGACTGTTGAGTTCGGTTAGGGGACGCCCCCGGTCAACACCCCGGATGTTAAATAGCTCGCTTACTTGGGGCGTAAAGCGCATAATGCGGAGGTCGCGATCTAAAAACAGAGTGGCAATATCAGTAGCGGTGAGCAAGTTCTGAAGGTCACCGGTAAGCTGAGCTAATTCTTTTACCTTGAACCGATTTTCCAGATTTACTGTACTCAGTTCCTCGTTCATCGACTGGAGTTCTTCCTTGCTAGTTTCCAACTCTTCCAGGGTAGAGCGCAATTCTTCATTATTAGATTGCATCTCTTCGCTGGATGCTTTCATTTCCTCCCGGCTGGTTTCGTACTCCTCAATAATCACTTGAAGCCGCTGCTTGGTAAAGCTTAGTTCATCTTCCAACTCCTCCATTCGCGGATTATTGGTAGCAGTTTGCTGGCCGGTTTGCTTCTGTTGTTCGTCCGAAATACCCCGCTCATCGAAAATAACCAGAAAAAAACCTTCCTGTTGAGGTTGATCGGAAACCCGAAGATGAAGTACTACTTCGCTCACCTTTCCGGCAAACTCAATCAGAATTGGTTTGGAACGTACGGTAACCTTTTGTTTTCGGGCGGTATACAGGATAGCCCGCAATTCAATGCGTAGCTCTTCGCGCACCAGATTAAATACGCTAGTAGTGATCTCGCCACCCGGATGTATCAGGTAACGGCCCATATTTTCCGACAGGTGAACGACCTTATCGTCGGGGCTAACTAATAAGCTGGGCGGAGCGTAGCGTTCTACCATTTGCTGATGCAGCTCTCCGTAGGCAATTGTTTCTCCGTCCGACTTCAATACTTGAGCTTTCTGAGAAGCCCAGCTTTTGATAGGTGGAAAAACCGGTAGGTGTAGTTCAGGCCGGGGCACATTACGCTTGCGGTAGAGGCAAAGCTTTTTGTTTTCAGGTAAAAATAAGTCAGCGTGTTCAATAGTTTCGGAAGAGCCCAACAGCAAGTACCCGTCGGGGAGCAGCGCGTAGTGGAATAGTTCAATAACATCGCGCTGGATGTTTCGCTGAAGGTAGATTAGTAAATTTCGGCAAACCACCAAATTAAGGTGGGAAAAGGGCGGGTCGCCCAGTAAATTATGGGGGGCAAAGACCACCATTTCGCGTATCTCTTTACGAATGCGGTAGCCCCCCGCTTCCTTTATAAAGAACCGTTTAATGCGTTCTGGACTCACATCGGTAGTAATATCACCGGGATAAAATCCTTCTCGGGCCTGATTGAGTGAAGGTTCGTGCAAATCAGTAGCAAAAATTTGCACCGAGGGCATCAAGGTTGGCTCGGGAGCCTGCTCAACGAATAGCATGGCCAATGAATAGGCTTCTTCGCCCGTAGCGCAGCCTACGCTCCATACCCTAATGCTTTCATTGGATGTTTTGTCTGCGAATAGCTGAGGAATAGCCTGCTGTTCCAAATAGTTGTAAACCTCGGTGTCCCGGAAGAAGCTGGTAACCGTAATCAGCAAATCATCAGCTAAGGTCCGAATTTCATCCGGTTCTTTCCGTAGCAGTTTCAGGTAGTCCGCTAGCTGTTCTATTTGGTGAATCTGCATACGGCGGGTGATCCGTCGTAAAATGGTCGATGGCTTGTAGCGGTCAAAGTCTCGCCCCGTATGGCTTTGTATCTGGGTAAAAATTTTATGGAGAAGCTTTTGGTGGTCTTCTTCAGGAGAACTTTCCTTTAGTGCCTCTTCATCCTCGGGTATATCTACCTCAGGATTTGTTCGGGCAAAGCGAATAATAGCTTTCGCCATTTCCTTCAGGGGCAGTACTTGGTCGGCTAGCCCGGTGGCAATAGCGCTCTGGGGCATTCCGTCAAATTCAGCTTCAGTGGGGTCTTGCACAATCACCATACCGCCCCGACCTTTAATTTCACGCACTCCCAAAGTACCGTCGGAACCTACTCCAGTAAGGATAATCCCGATAGCGTGACGGTAGTGCGTAGCCGCTAGGGTACGTAAAAAGTGGTCAATGGGAGCGCGCATTCTCCGCCGCTCTTCCAACTCAGACAGTCGTAAGTGAGTATCAATTGTATCTAAGTTAGCATTGGGCGGAATTACGTAGATATGGTTAGGCTCAATCGGAACGGTTTTGGTGACCTGTTGCACCGGCATGGCTACGTGCTTTGCTAAAAGCTCCGCTAAGTGGCTGTCTTTATCGGGATTTAAGTGGACGACAATAACAAAGGCTAGGCCACTATCTTTAGGAAAACCCGAAAAAAAAGACTTTAGGGCACTTAGTCCTCCGGCCGAAGCCCCAATACCTACAATAGTAAAGTCAGGAGAGTCGGCAGGTTGTAACTGAGTAGATTTATCCATTAAAGTGGTAGTAGTATTAGTTGTAGTTAGGAAACCAGGTATACCCTGATAAGGATAAGGATAAGGATAAGTAAACTGATAACCAAATATTTAGGAGATAATTAGCGGTGAGAAATGCTCCTCATAGAATCCTGTTAGCTATAGTTACCCTTTTTTCTTTTAGCTGAACTAGCGACGACCGCCTAGCGGTAAATCAGCATCGGTAGACATAGAATAGGGAGCGTCTTCTGCCTGGGTACCCCGGTCTTGGTTAGGAGTATCTCTCATCGTTAGCTCTAGAGTTCCTCCTGCTAAAATGGTCTCGTGAGAAATATAATTCTTGGTGTACGTTTGTCCGTTTAGCGTAGCCTCTTGTATATAGGGGGTTCCTGCCTGATTACCTTCAGCGGCAACCGTCCAGGTATTGCCATTGGGTAACTCCAGCGTAACTTTCTCAAATAGGGGGCTGCCCAGCACGTACTGATTACTACCCGGACAAACTGGGTACATTCCCATTGCGGAGAAAACGTACCAAGCGGAAGTCTGGCCGTTATCTTCGTCGCCACAGTAGCCATCGGCTTTCGAATTATACAACTTGTCCATAATCATACGAACGTGCTGCTGGGTTTTCCAGGGCTGACTTGCGTAGGCATAGAGATAGGGCATATGCTGAATGGGTTGATTACCGTGGGCGTACTGCCCGGTGTTTACAATCTGCATTTCCCGAATTTCGTGGATGGTAAATCCGTAGTAAGAGTCATCGTAGACCGGAGGCATCACAAAGACGGAGTCTAACATAGAGGCAAAGGCTTCTTGACCGCCCATGAGTTCAGCCAGACCATGTATATCTTGAAAGACTGACCAGGTGTAGTGCCAACTATTACCTTCGGTGAAGGCATCGCCCCACTTAAACGGATTGAAGGGCGATTGGAACTCACCGTTCTTTAGCTTACCGCGCATCAGCTTGGTTTGCGGATCAAATAGCTTACGGTAGTTTTGAGCTCGTTGGCGATAAAGGTTTATCTCTTTTTCCGGCTTGCCCAGCACTTTGCCTAATTCGGCAATGCAGTAGTCGGCGTAGGCGTACTCCAAACTGCGCGCGGCATTTTCATTAATATTTACATCATAGGGCACATAACCCAGTTCATTGTAGTACTGATGACCGTAGCGACCGACCGATTTGACCGGGCCTACGCCAGTGGTATTTTTTATGATGGCTTCATACAGCGTTTCAATATCGTAATCGCGAATGCCCTTGAGATACGCATCGGCAATGAGTGAAGCCGAATTGGAGCCGATCATCACACTACGGTGCCCTGGACTAGCCCACTCGGGTAGCCAACCACTTTCTTCATAAGTATTCACTAGCCCTCGCATAATCTTCGCATCTAGGTCAGGGTACATTAGTGAGAAGAAGGGAAACACCGCTCGGAAGGTATCCCAAAAGCCATTGTCGGTGTAGAGATAACCAGGGAGCACTTCTCCGTTGTACGGACTGTAGTGTACTGTATCCTGATCGGCCGT